>CAWUNB010000226.1:0-3617 GCA_963923745.1 uncultured Thiotrichales bacterium | reverse complement strand
ACTACCCGGACCTACCGAGGCTGTTCAGCCCCCTGAGGACTTTCGCCAGCGGGAGTGCCATTCTGCTCCACTATGGACGGGGATGCTAGACCCGCAGCTTCTTTTGGTTCTGCTTCTTTGTTCGCTGACAGCGGCACCATGGGCAGCGGGGGTAAATCAGAAGTCGCTGGAGCTACAATTTCCGTCACACTATGCCGCTGGTGTTGCTGACCAGTTAGGTAAGCCAACCCTAAACTCGTAACAAAAAATACCGCCGCCAGTATTGCTGTTGCACGACTGAGGAAAGAAGTGGAACCCCGCGCTCCGAATAAAGTCTGGGAAGCACCACTACCAAAAGCCGCACCCGCGTCTGCCCCTCGACCGTGTTGCAATAACACCAGCCCTATTAGGCCGACGGATACCAAAATATGAACAAACATTAAAATAGTACGCATCTTTACGGTACCCGTCTACGAATGTAACTGTGCTCCATATCAAGCTGCAGCACAAATAGCGAGAAATTCAGTGGCATTTAGGGAAGCACCACCAATCAGTCCCCCATCGATATCTGCCATTGCAAACAATTCTGCCGCGTTAGCACCTTTCACACTGCCACCGTAGAGAATTCTAACTTTGCCAGCAATATCAGCACTGCGGGCAGCGACACGACCTCGAATAAAGGCGTGCACTGCCTGGGCTTGTTGGGGGGTTGCCGTGCGACCAGTGCCAATGGCCCATACAGGTTCATAGGCAATAACAGCTTGGGCTAGCGCATCTACGCCTTCCAAATCCATTACGGCATCCAATTGGCGAGCTACCACTTCCTCGGTGATTCCCTGCTCTCGTTCAGCCAGTAATTCACCGACGCAAAGAATGGGCAACAGCCCGGCTTCCCGCACAGCGGCAAATTTACGAGCCACTACATCATCTGATTCTCCGTATAGGGCGCGACGCTCAGAGTGCCCCACAATGACGTAGCGACAACCGTAATCAGCCAACATGGATACCGCAACTTCACCAGTAAAAGCACCAGCTTTCTCCAGCGCACAGTTCTGGGCCCCTAACCCGATGGAAGTCTCTGCCAGCTGGCTACCTACTTCACCGAGAAACGGGTATGGGGGGCATAGTGCCATTTCGGCGTTAGCCACCTGATTCAACCCGGCAACAACACCCGCCACCAACTCCTTGGCACTTGTTCGTGAACCATTCATTTTCCAATTGCCGGCCACCAGCGGCTTACGCATCATCCACCCCAATCTTGCGGAGAATAAAAGGGCTGCGAGGATACCGAACCACTTTACTGGGCACAAGTCTTGAATCTAAGTCTCTGGGGAGAACTGCGCCACTCAGAGTAGACTAGGGCTACTCCTCCTTGCTCCACGGGACTAACCACTATGAAATACCAAGATCTCCGGGATTTTCTTAGCAAACTTGAACAAGAGGGTGAGCTGAAACGAGTTGCTGTCCCGATAGATCCTCGTCTGGAAATGACGGAAATTTGCGACCGGGTATTGCGGGCTCAAGGGCCAGCGCTGCTGTTTGAAAAACCTAGCGGCCACGCCATACCAGTATTGGGTAACTTGTTTGGCACCCCCCGCCGGGTGGCTCTGGGCATGGGACAGGATTCAGTGGCAGCGCTACGGGAAGTGGGTCAACTACTGGCCTTTCTCAAAGAACCTGAGCCTCCTAAGGGATTTCGAGATGCCTTGGACAAATTGCCAGTATTTCGCCAAGTTTTGCATATGGCACCTAAGGTGTTGGGCCACGCGCCTTGCCAGGAGAACGTGCTATCTGCCAACGAGGTGGATTTAACGAAGTTGCCGGTGCAAACCTGTTGGCCAGAAGACGCTGGTCCTCTGATTACTTGGGGATTGGTCGTTACCCGAGGCCCCCATAAATCCCGCCAAAATATGGGTATTTACCGCCAGCAGGTCATTGGCCGCAACAAAGTCATCATGCGCTGGCTGTCCCATCGGGGAGGGGCCTTGGACTTTCGGGATTGGACTCTTACTCACCCCGGCAAACCCTTTCCAGTAACTGTCGTGCTGGGAGCTGACCCAGCAACCATCTTAGCTGCGGTGACGCCAGTTCCAGACACGCTCTCCGAGTATGCCTTTGCTGGCCTATTGCGAGGCTCTCGTACCGAGCTGGTGAAGTGCCAAACCAATGATCTCCAAGTACCGGCTTCAGCAGAATTTGTGCTAGAAGGCCACATTGCTCCCGGAGAAACCGCTTTGGAAGGACCTTTTGGCGATCATACCGGCTATTACAACGAAGTGGACCGCTTTCCTGTTTTCACCATCGACCGCATTACTCATCGGGACAATCCCATTTACCACAGTACCTATACTGGTCGCCCCCCTGACGAGCCAGCCATTCTCGGTGTTGCCCTCAACGAAGTATTTGTACCTATCCTACAACGCCAATTTCCTGAAATTACCGATTTCTACCTTCCTCCTGAGGGCTGCTCCTACCGTTGGGCCTGTGTATCCATTCGCAAGCAATACCCCGGCCACGCCAAACGGGTCATGATGGGAGTTTGGTCGTTCCTGCGTCAGTTTATGTACACCAAGTTCGTGGTCGTTACCGATGACGATATAAACGTGCGTGACTGGCGGGATGTTATCTGGGCTATGACCACCCGCATGGATCCTGTACGGGATACGGTGACTATCGAGAATACGCCTATCGATTACTTAGATTTTGCCTCACCAGTGTCAGGGCTTGGTTCGAAAATCGGCTTTGATGCCACTAACAAATGGCCTGGCGAAAGCTTGCGCGAATGGGGACGGCCTATCGCCATGACCAAGGAAGTGAGGCAGAAGATTGATGGTCTGTGGGAGCAATTGGGATTAGGGATTAGCAGTTCTTAAGAATAGTGTTTTTTTGGCTTGTCAGGGTAGGGGACGACTGGTATAAACAGCGGCTTTCCGCCCCGCCGGGCTGTTTCATTGGAGATTACCCATGTCTAGGGTCTGTCAGGTAACGGGCAAACGCCCGGTGACCGGGAACAACGTGTCCCATGCCAATAACAAGACCAAGCGCCGTTTCCTGCCTAACCTTCACACCCATCGGTTTTGGGTAGCCAGTGAACGCCGCTGGGTGAAGTTGCAGGTAAGTACCAATGGTATGCGTACCATCGATAAGGTGGGTATTGAACAGGTACTTGCAGAAGCCCGTGCCAGGGGCGAGAAGATCTAAGCTGAGTCCCTTAAGGAGGGATTAGTCATGCGTGACAAGATTAAGTTGGTGTCCTCTGCCGGTACTGGCCACTTTTACACCACTACCAAGAACAAGAAGACCACCCCAAATAAGTTGGAATTCAAGAAGTACGACCCGGTGGTACGCAAGCACGTGCTTTACAAAGAAGCCAAAATTAAATAAGTCATCGGTTTCGCTCCTGCCGGAGAGCCATCGCTCCCGGCAGAGTCGGTTGCTAGGGTCTTGCCCGAGTTGGAACGCTGCCGCAGGTAGGACAGTCTGGATCTCGGGGTAGGCGCAAGCAGCGCCACTCCATCGCCAATCCATCCAGCAGCCACACTCGTCCCACCAGGGGTTCCCCCATTCCCGTTAGCCATTTCACCGCCTCATTGGCTTGCAGTGCGCCGATAATTCCCACTAAAGGAGCTAGTACCCCT
>CAWUNB010000225.1:0-3658 GCA_963923745.1 uncultured Thiotrichales bacterium | reverse complement strand
ATGCTTTGGACGCAAACAGCCGCTGTAACCAATCCATAAAGGTGTCTGCGAGAAACCCTCTTCTGTTAATTTCACTCCTGAGTCCCATAATCTGACTACTAATAAATCTCCTCCTTCCTGAGGGTGAACCAATCGCAGAACTTCCCGCTGGCCTTCGTGGAGCTGGGGCAGAATGGGTAACTCGGTTGGCGTTGGCGCTAATAAGCGCAATAAATTACCTGCCGTGAGGGGTAGTGGATCGCGCCAACCCATTTCTGTCAGTCGCTGACGTAACCCTTCCAAAGAACCCGCCCATTGCAATGTTAAAGCTTGGCGTGCGCGACCAGATCGATCGATACGTAATGCCGGTAATTCCTGCCAACGCTGTTCCCACCAAGCGTTTTGCGGTATCTCTTGAATAATCAAGGGGTGTTGTCCAAAACCATGGGCTGTTAAGGGATGAGCTACCCAATAACCGCCCCCTCCTCCCAAAAACAGCAAAGTTAATCCAATTGCTAAATCAGTACGAAGCGGAAGTAGCCGAATTAACCGGTGTACTAAAGTAAAGATTAACCACAATACCCCAACGAATAGAGCAATAACTATTACTAAGCGAGAAGCCACTTCAGCCGCTAATCCAAGGGATGCGCCAAAAATAACGCCAGGTAGCAAATAAGCCGGTCCCCAAGCTAAGGCGGAAATTACATTTACAGCGATAAAACGAGATGCCGGCATGAGTAACATTCCCGCTACTACCGGAATAACAGGCCGTACCGGACCAACAAAGCGACCAAAAATAATACTCTTACCACCGTGACGCTTAAAAAAAGCTTTACCCTTTTCTAATAAATCAGGATAACGAGAAAATGGCCATAATCCGCTGAGCTGTTCTTGATAATGGCGTCCCAGCCAGTAACTTAATCCATCCCCGGCAATGGCTCCGACGATGGCGTAGGCCAGGGTGGGCCACAGGGCCATGGCACCGGCAGCAACCAAAGCACCGAAACCAAACATCATCATGGCTCCGGGAAAAACAATGCCTACTAATGCTAGAGATTCTGCTAGAGCGGTTAGAAAGACCACCAAACCGGACCAAGCGGGATGAGCTTGAATCCACTGTAATAAAGGTTCGAGGTTGATATTGTCCATGGCTGATCTTATTTTGTGCTCTACAGCGTGACTGTTGTCGAAATACAATATTTCTCTATTTAATTAATTTATTATTCAATTACTTTTTTCCTATTGAATTTTCTCATAGCCAGCTACTGATTACCCCTACACACTTCAGCCTTCAACCCAATGAGGAGGTGTTAAATGGCTGGCGGATGTGAGTCACTAGCAACGTGTGGTTTTTTCAAAAAATACCAGACGACGAAAAATCTGGCCTGTCGAGGATTTATCAAGCAATTCTGTGAAGGCCCTGACCGGGAGAAATGTAAGCGCAAGGAATATCGCCGGGCGAACGGCACCTCAGCAGCGGATGACATGATGCCTACCGGCCAGTTTGTCTCCCAGTAAGTCGGCCCCCAGGGGCGACCTAAACCGTCGCCCGGTGGGGGACCATCAAACATCCAACGGGGACGATCAAACTCCTAAATAATCCAAGATCCCCTGAGCGGCTTCCCGTCCTTCCCATATGGCCGTCACCACCAACTCCGAACCCCGTACCATGTCGCCGCCGGCAAACACTTTAGGATGGCCGGTTTGGTAGCGATACGGTCCTTGAGCCGGGGCGATAACGCGGCCTCGGTCATCGGTCGCAATGCCAAATTCAGCAAACCACGGCTGGGGATTGGGGCGGAAGCCGAAAGCGATGATGACCCGATCAGCGGGGATGATTTCTTCGCTACCGGGAATGACTTCCGGTGAACGCCGTCCCCGAGCGTCAGGGGCGCCCAGCTGGGTTTCTACCACCTTCACCCCTTCCACCCGATCATTACCGACGATGGCCAGGGGTTGACGATTCCAACGGAATTCCACCCCTTCTTCCTTGGCGTTGGCCACTTCTCGGCGCGAGCCGGGCATGTTGGCCTCATCCCGCCGGTAGGCGCAGGTAACTTGGGCCGCTCCTTGGCGAATGGAGGTGCGATTGCAATCCATGGCGGTATCACCGCCCCCCAGCACCACTACCCGTTGCCCTTTCATATCAATGAATTGCTCTTGGGGAATGCCCAGGCAATTTTTCACATTGGAAATCAAAAACGGCAACGCCGGCATAACTCCGGGCAAGTCTTCTCCCGGCACCCCGGCTTTCATAAAGTTATAGGTGCCCATGCCTAGAAATACGGCGTCGTAGTCGTCCAACACGTTCTGGAACGGCAAATCTTTTCCAATGGCGGTATTGAGAACAAAGCGCACCCCCATTTCTTCCAGAATGGCCCGTCGCCGCTGTACCACGCTCTTTTCCAGCTTGAACTCGGGGATACCAAAGGTAAGCAAACCGCCGATTTCTTCTTGACGGTCATACACCACCGGACTGACACCGTGGCGCACCAGCACATCCGCGCACGCTAACCCAGCGGGACCGGCTCCCACGATGGCCACTCGTTTGCCGGTAGCCACCACCTGGGACAGATCGGGTCGCCAGCCCTGTTTTAAGGCTTCTTCGGTGATAAAGCGTTCCACCGCGCCGATGGTGACGGCACCAAATCCGTCCGCTAGGGTGCAAGCGCCCTCACACAGCCGATCCTGGGGGCAAACCCGCCCGCACACATCCGGCAAGCTGTTGGTGCGGTGGGATAATTCCGCCGCTTGCTTGATATTGCCCTCGGCTACCAGCTTGAGCCAATTGGGAATGTAATTGTGGACCGGGCATTTCCATTCACAGTAGGGATTGCCGCAGGCCAGACAGCGACCGGCCTGCACAGCGGCTGTGGCTGGATCAAACTGGCCGTAGATCTCACGAAATTCGGTAATACGCACCGCCGCCGACTTTTTCGCCGGATCGGTACGGGCGTCGAGGAATTGGAAAGGGTTCTTCTCAGACATCGTCGTCTCGTAACTCGTGGAATCTATTGGGGCGTCAGGTTTTCTAGCAAGGTTTCCAACGGACTGGCCTTGGGTTTCACCAACCAGAACTTACCAGCCAAACTGGCAAACCTTTCTAGGATCTGTTGTCCCCACAGGCTACCGGTTTCTTTGACAAAATCGGCCAAGAGTCCTTGCAGGTGGTAACGATGGGGCTGGGTGGCGCGACTATCCAGGGCGTGGATGTCTACCAGTTCTGGGTTATAGCCCTGGGCGAACTGGCCCTTAAGATCCAGCACGTAAGCAAAACCGCCGGTCATACCCGCGCCGAAGTTGTGGCCAGTGCTCCCTAGGACCACCACTACGCCGCCGGTCATGTATTCGCACCCGTGATCGCCGACGCCTTCGACGACCGCTGTGGCCCCGGAATTCCGCACCGCAAAGCGCTCGCCGGCCATGCCGGAAGCGTACAGGCGTCCACCGGTAGCGCCATACAAGCAGGTATTGCCGATGATGGTGGCTTCCTGGCTATTAAAACGGCTGTTGCGATGGGGGTAGATGACCAACTGGCCACCGGCCATGCCCTTGCCCACATAGTCGTTGGCATCCCCTTCCAGATAGAGGTGCAACCCGCCGGCATTCCACACCCCGAAGCTCTGGCCAGCGGTACCGGTCAAACGCAGGATCAAAGGATTGTCGGCCATACCCTGAT
>CAWUNB010000224.1:0-3689 GCA_963923745.1 uncultured Thiotrichales bacterium | reverse complement strand
AATTGCGCCAATGCCGCGACGGTCGCGCCTTGGAACAACGCCGCTAGGGGCAGATGGCGGCCAAATTCACTGGCGATACGGGCCATCAATTGCACGGCAATCAGGGAGTGACCGCCCAGTTCAAAGAAGTTATCGGTGACTCCCAACGGGCTGACCTGTAACAACTCTTGCCAGATGGCCAGCAAGCCTAGTTCGATTCGATCACGCGGGGCCACGACGGTGCGAGAACCGCTAACCGTAGCCAGGTTGTCCGGCACCCGTAGGGCTTTGCGATCCAGCTTACCGTTGGGGGTCAGAGGCAACGCTGCCAAGGGCACGAACAGCCCTGGGATCATGTAATCCGGCAAGGTAGCGGCCAGATGAGCCCGGAGAACACTGGGGTCCAGAGTGGCGTCCGGGACGGTGACGCAAAACGCCACCAACCGCGCCGGCTCGCTGTCCAGGGCCACCGCACTGTGGGCAATGCTGGGGTGTTGATGCAGGCGCTGTTCAATTTCCCCCAACTCAATGCGGAAGCCCCGCAGTTTGACTTGTTGATCAGCGCGGCCCAGGTATTCCACTCGGCCATCGGCCAGGTAACGAGCCAAATCGCCGGTGCGATATACCGTTTGACCGGGTTGGAACGGATCGGGGAGGAAGCGTTCAGCGGTGAGATCGGGGCGACCGAGATAGCCCAACGCCACCCCGTGGCCACCGATGTACAACTCACCGGGGACACCAATCGGCTGGGGTTGGCCCAAACCGTCGCCGCGCCCGTCGAGGATGTACAGGCGCGTATTGGCAATAGCGCGACCGATGGGGACAGCGGCCCCGGCAACGGCGGCCAGACTAGTCGCGTCCACCCGCTCCACCGTGGACCACACCGCCGTTTCGGTGGGGCCGTACAAATTCCACAGTTCCCCACAACACCCTACCAGCTCGGCGGCCAGGGTTTTGGGCAAGGCTTCACCGCCGCACAGGGCTTTAAGACCGGGGGTACCGGACCAGCCGCTGGCCAGCAACAAACGCCAAGTAGCCGGGGTCGCTTGGAGTAATTGGATAGACCAACGGGTTAGCAGGGCTTGCAAGGCCAGACCGTCCCGAGTTTGCGACTCGCTGGCGATAATGACTTCAGCCCCGACCACAAGAGGTGCCCACAGCTCTAACACCGCAATGTCAAAGGAGATGGTGGTAACGGCCAGTACTCGGTCATCCCGCTGGATCCCCGGCTGTTCCACCATGCTGTGAATAAAATTCACCACCGCCCGGTGGGGCAACATCACCCCCTTGGGCCGTCCGGTGGAACCGGAAGTAAAGATGGTATAGGCCAAATCCTCGCCACCAACCGCCACCGCCGGTAGCGCTGTTTCTTGGTTCTGCCAGGGCGGCTGGGGATGGTCCAGCAGTAAAGTATGGTCAGCCGCCGGTAAACCCAGGGAACTATCGGTCAGTAGCCAGTCGCTACCGGCATCTTCCCGAATGAGGGCGATGCGTTCCGGGGGATAACTGGGATCCAACGGGACATAACAACCCCCGGCTTTCAGTACCGCCAACAACGCCACCACTAAAGTACCGCTGCGGGGCAACGCTACCCCGACCCGTTGCCCCCGTTGGAGACCTTGGGCCAAGAGGTAATGGGCCAATTGATTAGAACGGCTCTCCAGTTCGCCATAGCGATAAACCCCCTCCCCGTCCCAGCGCAACGCCACGCGCTCCGGTTCGGCCTGGGCGCGGGCACTAATGAGCGAGTGCAAGGTCGCCGGTCCCGGCCAAGACCGTGGACTGGGATTCCAGTGGTAGAGCAATTGCTGCCGATCAGCGGGACTCAGGAGGGATAGGGTTCCCACCGGCTGCTGGGGATCGGCTACGACTTGGCGGAGTAGCCCCTGGAAATGGCCAATCAACCGGCTCATACGTTCGGGATCAAACAAATCGGCGTTGTATTCCAAGCTGCCGTCCAGCCCGTGTTCCCGTTCGCCAACGGTTAGGGTCAAGTCGTACTTGGCTACCGGGTTGTCGTGCTCCGCCGCCGTGACCTGCAACCCTTCCAGGGTGGGTAACACCAAGGGGGTGTTTTGCAGGGTGAGCATGACCTGGAACAGGGGGGAGTAACTGAGATTGCGTTGGGGTTGCAGCGCCTCCACCAACTGTTCAAAGGACACATCCTGGTGAGCGTAGGCGGCCAAAGCGGTTTGGCGCACGCTGGCCAACAGGGCGGCAAAGGACGCCTCTTCTACTACCGTGAGTTTCATCACCAGGGTATTAACAAAGAATCCCACCAGGGATTCGATTTCCCGCCGAGACCGGTTGGCGCTGGGCGAACCAATAGCCAGCACGCTTTGGCCGGAATAGCGTTGTAGCACCAGACCAAACACCGCCAGCAACAGCATGTACAGGGATACCCCGTGGTTTTCGGCGCAGCGCTTGATGTGCTGGCTGAGGGCGCTGTCCACGCTGAACGTTAAGGTAGCGCCCCGGTAACTTTGCAAGGCTGGACGAGGCCGATCCGTGGGCAGTTCCAACAATGCTGGGCAATCGGCCAATTGCTGACGCCAATAATCCAACTGCCGAGTCAACTCGCCCCCAGCCAGCCATTGCCGTTGCCAGCGGGCATAGTCGCTGTACTGAAGCGCTAGGGGTTCCAGGGGCTGGGTTTGCCCGTGACGATAGGCGCGATAGCCCACGGTGATTTCTTGGGCAATGAGACCCAAGGACCAGCCGTCGGCCACGATGTGGTGTAGGTTGAGCAACAACAAGTGGCGCTGGGGAGTGACTTTGAGCAGGCGCACACGGAATAACGGCCCGGTCGCCAGATCGAAGGGGCGAGCGCTTTCTTCCACCAACCAGCGCTGGGCTTCCGCTTCCCGCCGCTCGGCACTGAGCAAGGTCAGATCGATGACCAGGGGCACCGGCAGGGCTGGTAGTAAGCGACAACGGGGCCGCCCGTCCTCCGTGATGACGGTGGTCCGCAGCACTTCATGACGTTGCCCCAGAGCCGTTAGGGCTTGGAGTAAGGCGGCCTCATCCAGGGTTCCCTCCAGCCACAGGGCCACCGGCATGTTGTAGGCACTACTGGCCCCTTCCAGCTGATCGAAGAACCACAGCCGTTGCTGGGCCAGGGACAACTCCCGCCATTCCCCTTCCACGGCGGGTCCGGCCACCGGTGCTAGGGGCGGTTGTGACGCCGAGCTGCCCAATTGATAACCCAGACGCTCGGCCAGGGTTAACGCCGGCGTACCGAGGAAATCGTGTTGATAACGCTCGCGCCAACGGCTATTGGCGCTGGTATCAATTTTCTGGTGACTGTGGAATTTGACATCCCCCAGCATTTTCGATTCCGCGTATAACCCGTCGGTCATCCGCCGTTTCTTTTGTTTTTCTTCGTAGATAGCCAACATGGACGGTTCAAACGGTAATTCCATGAAGGCACACAGCCGTTCCATTTCAGCCCCTGGATTGGCGGTAATGGCTTCAAAGCCCACCGCTAATTGCCGCTCTGGGGGAATGGTGGCGAGAAAATCAAAAATATTCTGATGACTGTGCAGCCAAATCAATTCGGCCAATTGGCGCGGATTAAAAGGATGGGGATAACGGAAGAAAATTTGATGAAGCTTGGCTTCCTCAAAAGAATTGATCATGCCATAGGGATGGCGGTGTAAATGGATATACAGTGGATTAGCAAACGTTTCTTCCATCCGCCGCAAAATCGA
>CAWUNB010000223.1:0-3721 GCA_963923745.1 uncultured Thiotrichales bacterium | reverse complement strand
TCCTCTCTGGTCTCGTGGGCTCGGAGATGTGTATAAGAGACAGTTCTTGAGCAGTTCGATGGATAGCTCCTGCGGCTTGTTGAATATTCCCCAATAGATGAGTTAGTTGATGAATAGTGCGATTGGTATAATCCCGAATACGACCAAATGCACCTCCATAGTTATATTGAACTGCTGTTGTGAGGTTTCCATCAGCAACCTGAGCTAGAGCTGCCACTGTCGCTTCAATAGCCTCAGCCGTAGTAATTGTTAGGCGATTAATATCAGCTGACAATTGCCCCATAAACCCTTCTTTGCCCTCTAATTTTAATCGCTGATTAAAATCTCCCGCCAGAGCAGCTCCTACTACTTCTTTCACTTCTTCTTGAATTGCTACTTCGCCAGTAATATCCCGCCATTCCACAGAACTGCCTAATTGTTCTCCGTCCTCATCATAAACTGGACTAATAGTAACGCGAAAAGTACAACTACCTAGAGCTCTATCTGCCGTGTTTTCATAAGCAATAGTATCAGGTTGCAAATCTGCTAACGACATCCCCAGTAATGCTGCAGCCCTAAATCCTGGTAAATCTCGCTGAATAGCTTCCTCATAATGGGTAAATAATCCCAGTACAGCGCGATTAGCGTAAACAATTTTATTCTCTCGATCGGCAATAAATACTCCAGTAGAAGCATGATCCAAAGCATTTTTTACCCGCAGAGACTCTTGCGCTACTCGACGCGCTTCACTTACATCCCAGGCTAATTTGCCCTGCATATCCCGCAACGCTAAAAACATACGACCGATTTCATCCTGACGCGTTGTTTCAATAGGATTGTCATAGCGACCAGCACCAATTGACTGAAAATAACCAATCACCTGGTTTAATCCCCGCATTACCCGTCCTCCCACTAACCAGGACATAACGATCATTATTAGTATTAAGGGGAGAGTGACACTTAATAGAATTACCCTACTAGAAACAATAACTTGATTAGATTTACTAATGGCCATCATTCCTTCTGAATCAATAATTTCTTCTATCTTTTCCAATGCTGCCATCACTAAGGTAACTGCGTTTTGAGCCCGACTCATCAAAATCGATAGCTCCCGTAATTCTTTAATTTCATTTTTTCTTAATACATAAATAGGATTTTCACCTTCGGTCAAAATAGCTATTAATTTTTCCACTGATTTTTTCAATACTTGATACTGGTTGACCTGCTCTAAATCATTAGGATAATAAAAGCTGACAACTTCTAACGCGCCTCGAGTAATAGCTATTGCCTCCACCATTTGATTATTTTTTAAATCATTAAGTATATCTTGATCTAAGGTGAGTACAATTTTCCGTCCTAAAGAAGCTAACTTAGTCACTCCTAGCCGGATTTCTGCTCCCATTTGCTGTAGTAATACCTGCTGACCAGTAGAGACTTTTTCTGCGAGTACCCGTAAAGGGCTATTATTTTTATTATCTCCTTCTAAAGTTTGTCGCAAACGGAACCGAACTCGGGCACCTTCTAAAGCAACTCGCCCATTAATCGTTTCTAAAGCAACGTCGACTTGCTCGACGGCATTATCTAATTCCTTAACTAGTGATCGTTGCTGTTGTTGCAAATCAAGTAATGATCGTTTGCCTACTAATAAGGCACCATCCGCTTCGAGAAATTCTTGATAAGCACTGTCTAAGGTGGCTAGGGACTGAATAATATCTTCACTATGAGCTAGTGTTCGCCCTAAGTTATCCCGAGCTTCCTGATAGCTTTTTTCTAAATACCTCCGCTCTGAAAAATTTTCCAATTCGGTATTATTAGCTGCTGCCGCTACCAATTCCTGGCGTACAGCGAGATTTAATACGCTATGAGTCAATGCGCGAGATGCTGATTCTTGAGGTAAACTACCCGATACCAATCCGTTTAGGGAATTCGCTAACTGATCGCCTGTAGAGAAACCAGTCGCTGCTAGCCCTAACGCTGCTGTAATACCTACTAAGGCCCAGACTATTAACAATGTTTTAATAGTAATCCGAGCAGCCAATCCCTTTAAAAAAACAGGCACATGCATAACAGATCCCCACAGTAACTAAGAAAGTATAATTATGGATAACTCGTTTATTTCTCAGAAGAAAGCAAATTCTCCCACTCCAAAGGAATAAAAACACCATTACGCAACTGAGTTGCCCAAATTCGCTCACTAGCCTGATGATGGGTTTTATCTAGCACCAATGGATAACCTAGCCCCAGATCCACAGTACCCAATCCCTCTAACCCATTTACCAAACTTTCCCGAGTCAGAACGGAACCGGCTCGACGTAATCCTTCTACTAAAAGACGTGCTACTAAGTGTCCCTCTAAAGAGATAAAACCAGGTTCAGCAGTAGGTGCCTGAGCGGCTAAATCTGCTAGATACCCTCGAGTTGCCGGCAAATCAGCCAGAAAATGAGGGACTACTTGGGTCACAATAACCCCTTCCCCCTCCTTTCCCAACTCCCGGGCAAGGGCAGCGCTACCAACAAAGGAAACATTCAGATAAAGGGCATCTGGTAGGTCACGACGGGCCAAACGAATGAAGCGAGCAGCAGCACCGTAGGTTGCTACCATAATAATTGCTTTCGGTTTGACTTGAGCGTCGAGCAAACTGGCCACCGCCCCTTCCACGTTGAGGGTATTGCGCCGATAGCGACCATGGGAGAGCGCCCGAACGTCAGCATAACCTTCATTTTCTAATGCTTTTACTGCCCCTTGGTATCCAGCATTGCCGTAACTATCGTCCTGGGTAAAAAACGCGATTTCTTCTGGTTGTATCCCAGCTGCCAGCAGCCCATGAACCATAGCAGCGGTTTCTTGAGCATAGCTAGCGCGATAGTTAATAACATAGCGATCCGGCGGCTCACGCCGCAGCAAATCTGCCCCACTGTAGGCAGCGAACAGCAACGTGTGGGATTCGTTAGCAATGGGTACTGTGATGGCAGCTGTGGGAGTTCCCACGTTGCCAACCAACGCCAGAACTTGTTCCTGATCCACCAACTGGTGTACTAAGGGCGCTGAACGAGCGGGCTCATAGCCATCGTCTCGAACCAAGAGACGCAGCGGTTGGCCGTTGATTCCTCCGTCTCGGTTGATATGGGCAAAGTAGGCTTCCACTCCTAGTTTGAAATCTTGTCCCAATGAGGCTACTGGTCCTGATAGCGCGGTTACCATCCCCAGCCGAATCTCCCCACCAGCAACAGGTCCTACCATGAGTGCGAGCCATAAAAACCAGCCGATACGGTGATAATTTTCCACAACAACCCCCCAATTGAAATCGACCTACCCTTCGGTCCCCCTGAAGGGGATCTTAAAGGTAGCCTTATCCTTCCCGGTATACTGAGATCTTCCTATTTTCACAACGCACCGCCATCAGTCAGGGATATCACTGGCCGATGGGTTAAAGTGATTGGAGTAAAAATATAGTGAATAATATAAATTCGACTATTGATAATAGTGATATTATTAGTAATTGGCTAGATGGTATAGAATATTTTTTACAACAAGGTTTAGCCGCCGATGGAGTATTTCACCTATTGGGAGCTATTCGCTATGATGCCGAAGAAACTATTTTACAGATTAATGCTCGAACTAGCTCAACTAAAACCGCTTTAGCGGATTGTGGTCAAATTAGCAATAATGTTTATTTACAAAACAAAGAAATAGTAAATTATTCACCAGCTGATAATAAAATTTCAGTCTGTCTCTTATACAC
>CAWUNB010000222.1:0-3788 GCA_963923745.1 uncultured Thiotrichales bacterium | reverse complement strand
CCCTTACGGGGAACAATGACTTGCATTTCTTGGGGAGAAACGATATCCGTGGTTACTTGACATAACGCCAACCGATGACCGTCAGTCGCACAAGTAACTAATTTATTGGTTGCAATTTCTAACAACACACCAATAAGAAAATAGCGAACATCTGATACTGCCATAGCAAAATGAGTTTTGCTTACCAGTTCCCGCAATGTTTTTTGGGGAATAGTTAGTGATGTTGCGTTAGTTAAGGGCTCTACATTGGGAAATTCTGCTGCGGGTAACGTTGCTAAAGTATAGCGACTTCTTCCAGAGCGCAATTTAACCCGTTCGTCATCTAGTACTATTTCCACTACTGCTGCTTCTGGTAAAGCGCGACAAATATCTAAAAATTTCCGCCCTGGAACAGTAATAGAGCCTGGCTCTGCATCCACTAGAGGAATATGACCTACCAGTTCTACTTCTGAATCGCTTCCTGTGATAGATAAACTGGTTTCTGTTACCTGCAGTAGTACGTTTCCTAAAATGGGCATGGTTTGACGACGTTCTACCACTCCCGCAATGGCTTGTAGCGGTTTGAGTAAAGCTTCTCTAGTCAGAGAGAATCGCATAATTTTACCTGGCTATGGTTAAACAGTTAAGGTTCTAAGGAGATTGATAAAATCTTCATTAAATTGAGCTTCTTCTGCCCGTAATTCTTCTACTTTTTTACACGCATGAAGCACGGTGGTATGATCGCGACTGCCAAAAGCATTGCCAATTTCTGGTAAACTGTGGCTGGTCAAATCTTTTGCTAGAGCCATTGCCATTTGGCGAGGTCGAGTAATAGAGCGAGTACGCCGTTTCGATAATAGATCAGCGACACGAATCTTATAATATTCAGCAACTGTTTTTTGGATATTTTCAATGCTTGATAATTTTTCTTGCAATGCCAACAAATCCCGCAAGGCTTCCCGAGTAAACTCTAAAGTGATCGGTCGCCCAGTAAAATTAGAGTTGGCAATTACCCTTCGCAAAGCACCCTCTAATTCACGGACGTTAGAACGAATACGTTTGGCAATAAAAAAAGCGACTTCACTAGGAAGTTTCATTTCAGCTTGTTCAGCTTTTTTTTGTAAAATTGCCACTCGGGTTTCTAACTCGGGTGGTTCCACCGCAACGGTCAAACCCCAACCAAACCGCGACTTTAACCGCTCTTCTAAGCCAGAAATTTCTTTAGGATAACGGTCACAGGTGAGCACTATCTGTCGCTGCCCTTCCAGTAACGCATTAAAAGTATGAAAAAATTCTTCCTGAGAACGTTCTTTACCTGCAAAAAACTGAATATCATCAATTAATAAAGCATCAATCGCCCGATAAAAACGCTTAAATTCATCAATAGCATTATTCTGAATAGCTTTAACCATATCGGCAACAAAACGTTCTGAATGTAAATACATTACTTTACAAGTGGGTTGTTGCGATATTATTTTATTACCTATTGCGTGCATCAAATGGGTTTTTCCTAAACCAACACCACCATAAATAAATAGTGGATTAAATACTCCTCCCGCATTACTTCCTACTTGCCAAGCCGCTGCTCGAGCTAGTTGATTAGATTTTCCTTCGACAAAAGTGGTAAAAGTAAATTCATTATTTAGGTGACTAATATGATTAATGATTAATTCTGTTTGGCGAGTAATCGTTCTTACTTCTACCTCTCCATCCACTGGGGGAAGTTCTTCACGGCGATAACTGCCTATTTCCAAAATAACCACTAACTCTACGCCATTAGCTCCTCTTTTGACTGCGGTAACAATCTGATCAAAAAAATGATTATTTACCCAGTCCAATACAAACCGATTGGGAGCTAGTAATCGCAGATAATCTCCCTCTTCTACCCCCTGCAGTGGCCTTATCCAGTTATTAAACTGCTGAGGAGGAAGTTCATCTTCTAAGTAATCAAGACAACGGCTCCACAACGCACTTATCACGACCAAAACCCCGTTGGTTGATTACTTAGTAAACCACTAGTTTACAGCTTGTTAGTAAACTTATCCACAGCCTAATACTGTTGACAAAAGCAAAATAATTAGCATCTTATAGCAGACTAAACAAAATATCCCTTTTAAGGAACTGTAATGAACGACTCACTACAATCTTTGCAAGAAAAAATCAACCATTTTGCTGTCGAACGGGATTGGGAACTGTTTCATTCTCCGAAAAATCTCAGCATGGCACTCATTGCCGAAACAGCAGAACTGGTGGAACATTTCCAGTGGCTTACGGAACAACAAAGTCGCCAACTGGATTCCAAACAATTGTCCGCTGTTCGGTTAGAATTAGCAGATATCTTTATCTACCTACTTCGGTTAGCAAGTCAATTGCAAGTGGACTTAATTGCCGCTGCTGAAGATAAAATAGTTATTAATGAGCAACGCTATCCCGTAGAGAAAGCCAGAGGCAATGCCCGCCGAGCCGCAGAATATCTTAATTCCGACTAAAATTAATAATCTCTCCAGCTTGATCACTACACCAACGGCTCAGGCTGGAATAAAGAGATTCTTCATTTTGAGTATTAAACCAATTTTCTTCTTCGGCAGAATAACTAAAATGAAATCCGCCCGCTTTAGCGGCTACCCATATTTGCCGCAACGGAAGTTGGCGATTTATTACAATAACTGTTTTATTAGTAAAATGAATAGTTAGTACTCCGCCTACTGTTTCATAATCAACCTCAACACCACTATCATCAAGAACCTGCTCGATAGCCAACAGTAAAGCATCAGCCCGTTGATTAAAATCACTTTCATTCATTATTTTGTACCCTAATCGTCGGATTCTACTAGCCTAGTTATACTGCCCAGCCTTTTGGATGGAGATACTTACCATGTTAACTTGCTTGCGCTGGTTACTGCCGCTGTTACTAGTTACGCTGTTAATGGGGTGCGGCCAAAAAGGCCCTCTCCGCCTTCCTCCCACCGAACCTACTTCCCAGGGCCAGGGGTAATCCGCCATGGATCATTTTTGCTACCGACACCAACAACTTCATGTAGAAGACGTTCCTTTAAGCCAGATTGCAGAGGAATACGACACTCCCTGTTATGTTTATTCCCGTGCCACCCTGGAACAACATTGGCGGGCCTTTGCTGATCCCCTGGTTGGTTACCGCCATCTACTGTGTTATGCCGTCAAAGCAAATTCCAATTTGGCCATTCTTAACTTGCTGGCTCGCCAGGGTGCTGGCTTTGATATTGTCTCCGGAGGAGAGCTAGAGCGGGTCCTAGCCGCTGGTGGTGACCCTCAGAAGATTGTGTTCTCCGGTGTTGGCAAACGGACGGATGAGCTAGAACGGGCACTCTCTGTGGGAATTCACACCTTCAACGTAGAGTCTCTACCTGAATTGGAGCGTCTGAATGGGGTGGCAGGTGAGTTAGGAATGCAAGCACCTGTGTCTCTACGGGTTAACCCTGACGTAGATCCGGGAACCCATCCCTACATTGCCACTGGCCTCAAGGAGAGCAAATTCGGCATTCCCATGGACCAGGCGGAGACGCTCTACCTCCAAGCGGCGCAACTTCCCCACATCCAGCTACAAGGGGTCGACTGCCATATTGGTTCCCAGCTCACTACCCTTGCTCCCTTCGTAGACGCCCTGACGCGCGTGCTCCAGCTAGTGGATCGGCTAGCTGCTCAGGGAATTCTATTATCTCACTTAGATATGGGTGGGGGGCTAGGGATTCCCTATCGGACCGAACAACCTCCCAGCCCAAGAGAGTATTTAGATGCCCTTCTCCCCTACTTGGCCGATCGCTCCTTGACCC
>CAWUNB010000221.1:0-3859 GCA_963923745.1 uncultured Thiotrichales bacterium | reverse complement strand
CGGGCCGGTAGCAAATGCGGGGAAGTAGCTCGGCTAGTTGCTCCAGGGTAATACCCTGAGTGTGGAGCTCCCGTAGAGTTTGATCAAAAGACCCTAACCATAGAGAGGCCCCACTACGTACCTGGCGGCGACGCACTCCATGTTGCTGGGCTTCTTCAGCAATATTGAGGAGAGAAAAATAGGTGGAGAAAGCCCGTACCACATGGGTCAGGGTCTCGGGACTTAGAGCCCGAATATAGTCCAACAATGCCTGACGCCGTTGAGAATCCTCTTGACGGTGGAGAGCCAGGTAGCCTTTGCGCAAGGTCTCCACCGCTTCGAATACTCCTCGGCCTGCCTGGCCTTCTAACACTTTGCCTAGTAAACGGCCAAACAACTGCATCCGGGAACGCAACACTCTATCCCGATGGGGGTGTTCCTCAAGGTGTTCTAGCGTTGTGGTGTGAGCAGTAGCCATGGTTCGATAGGCTTTGTAAGTAGGAGAATAATTGGCCGGCTCGCAAGTTACGTGCCGGAGCCAATTGGCGTTCCACGACGGGCCAAAGTCTGACGATACAGATCGACATAGTGGTGGGCGCTGGCAGACCAACTGTAATCTTGGGTCATGGCCGTTAACATCATAGTGTGCCAAGCGCTGCGGTTACTGTGGTAAAGAGCTAAAGCTCGGTGCATGGTGTCTTGCAGCGCTTGGGGGGTGGCTTGGTCAAATACGAACCCAGTAGCGCGTCGCTCCCAACGGGCGGTGGCTGTTGCGTCCACTACGGTATCGGCTAGGCCACCGGTGCGGCGCACCACCGGCAGAGTACCGTAGCGCAGACTGTACATCTGGTTGAGACCACAGGGCTCAAAACGGGATGGCATGAGGAATAGGTCTGCGCCAGCTTCTATCAGGTGAGCCAACTCCTCGTCATAGCCGATATGGACCGCTGCTTGGTTAGGATAGCGGGTAGCCAATTCTCGTAGGGCTTGTTCGACTCCCCAGTCTCCCGAACCCAAGGCCACCAATTGAACTCCGCTATGGAGTAGTTCCGGCAACACTGCCAGAGCCAAATCAGCCCCTTTTTGCTCCACCAACCGACCCACCATGCCCACTAGGGGGGCATCATGAACCATGGGCAAACCCATGCGGGCTTGTAGAGCCGCTTTATCTTCCGCCTTGCCCGACAAATCATCCCGACCGTAACGATGGGGGATGTAGGGATCATTAGTGGGATCCCAGTGACTGTAATCACAGCCATTGAGAATACCCACCAGGCGATCAGATCGGGCATTGAGCAACCCCTCCAGGCCATATCCGAAAGCAGGAGTACGAATTTCCGCTGCGTAGGTAGGACTAACAGTGGTCAAAGTGTCGGCCAGAGCAAGTCCTCCCTTGATAAAGGAGAACTGGTTGTAAAACTCCATGGTATCTACTGACCATAGAGTGGGTGGCAGACCCATGGAGGAAAAAGTACCCCACGGAAATAGCCCCTGGTAGGACAAATTATGGATGGTGAATACGGTAGCAGGGCGTTGCCCTTCGACATAGAGCAGCGCCGGTACCAGACCCGTTTGCCAATCGTGGCAGTGAACAATTTCCGGTGCCCAATCCAGACCGGCCCGATTTTGGGCAATGGCCGTTACCGCTTGGGCGAACAAAGTAAAGCGCCAAGGATTATCGGCCCAGTCTCGACCATGGACATCGCCATAGAGTCCACCTACCCGATCGAAGTAGGCGGGAGCGTCCACCAGATAGAGGGGGACATCGGTCCCCGGTAGAGTTCCTTCCAATAATCGCACCGGAGTACTGGCACCCGGTAGGGTTAACAACGCGGCTATTTTCAACGAGTTAGCGCGGGATAACGCCCGAGGATAAGCCGGTAGCACCAACCGCACATCGTGGCCGAGGGCTCTTAGAGCGGGGGGGAGAGCGCCGGAAACGTCGGCGAGGCCGCCGGTTTTTACCAGAGGATGAGCTTCGCTGGTAGCAAACAAAACCTGAGTCATGGGAGCGCTGGCTGAATAAGGGGGAAGGGGGCGACTATTTTTCCATAAAATGGTTGGAATGATTCGACCTGTCGCTGAAGTCAGCCACCGAAGTAACCTGCCAGGGAGAGTAAGGCACTGAGAGGTCGGCAGCCCCATCCGTTCACTCCTCTCATGGGCGGGGATTTAAAAAATAGAAATTCAACAAAACTTAGCGCGTGTTCAACAGTTAATTTTCGCTTGTTCCCACCAATCATTTAACTGTTCAAGGTCTGCTCCGTCTAGGGTGCGGTGTTGATTCTTAGCCAAGCTCTCCATCTCCCGGAAACGCTGTTCAAATCGGCGATTAGCCGCTCGCAGCGCAGTCTCTGGATCTACTTGGTGGTGGCGTGCCAAGTTAACGCAAGTGAAAAGCACGTCTCCCATTTCTTCAAAAATCCGCTCCGGAGGGCCTCCATCGGCACGCTCTTGCCGTAGTTCTTCTGCTTCTTCTTCCAACTTGTCTAAAACGGCACAACCATCCTCCCAGTCAAATCCTACCCGGGCCGCTCGTTTTTGGAGTTTTAGTGCTCGGGTAAAACCTGGTAGACCACAACTAATACCATCCAGTAGGCTGGTCGTCTCTTCTCCTCGAGCGGCCCGCTCCGCTGTCTTGATGTCTTCCCACGCCTTATTCAGCTGTTCTAGCGTTCCCGCTGACCCATTGCCAAAAACATGGGGGTGACGCCGCCGTAGCTTGGTAACAACGGCAGTGACTACCCCGGTGAAGTCAAATAAAGACTGTTCTTTGGCCAGCTGTGCGTAAAAAACTACTTGAAATAGCAGGTCACCCAACTCATCCTGCAAGGATGACATGTCGCCTCGGTCGATGGCGTCTCCTACTTCGTAGGCTTCCTCAATCGTGTGGGGAGCTAGACTAGTGAAGGTCTGTTGTCGATCCCAGGGGCACCCCCCCTGAGGATTGCGCAACTGGGCCATCAGTTCTAATAGGTCGTCGATGGAGTAGGAAAGAGGCATCGTAGCAACTCTGGGGTGGGGCATAGCATCCCTCTGAATTAATTATTCCCGGTGATTCCTAAAGGGTATACCAACAGTGGTACTGGTTCCGAATATTTACCGAGCGAGCCTGACCAGGCTAACCCGAAAACCTTCTCTCTCTCAAGGAAGATTTATCCTGTGACTACCATTGCTAGTACCATGAAAGATGCCCGTATTCTGGCTTTATTAAACACCCCCCTATTCACTTGTTGCACTCCTGTTTCACTAGCACATCTTTTACCCTTTACTAAAGAAGTCTGTTTTTCTCCAGGAGAAGACCTGTTCACTGCTAATACAACAGCCGAGCAGTTATTCATTTTGCTGGAGGGAGAGGTAGAGCTAACCTATCCTAATGGTACTATTCACCTAGTTACCAAGGGTGAAGTCTGTGGTGAAGAATCAGCAATTACTCCTGCTACCCATTATCTTGCCCATGGCCAAGCTTTATCGCCGGTACGTGCAGTAGCCATTCCTCAGCTTCCCTTGAAAAGCTTATTGAAAAATCACCCCTCTTTAGAAAAAAAATTACAGCAGATTATAGTTGATCGTTTTTTAGAGCGTTCTTCTTCACAAAAAGATTGTTTTGTTGATTCACAGAGTGGTAAGCAAAATTTTCGATTACCAATGGATACAGGTAGTTGGCGTTCGGTAATAGGATGGTTAAGTGCATTGGTATTACCCCCTTTGGGGGCATTTTTTGCCCATGATGCGGGATTATCGCTGCAGCAAGTATTATTTATTGGTATCTTGATTGCTACTGCGGTGATGTGGATTTTCCAGTTGCTGGATGAGTATGTACCTGGATTATTTGCATTCTGTCTCTTATACACATCTCCGAGCCCACGAGACCAGAGAG
>CAWUNB010000220.1:0-3895 GCA_963923745.1 uncultured Thiotrichales bacterium | reverse complement strand
CAGGATCAGCAGCCACCATGGCCAGCGCTTCTGTCCCTTCAAGGGCGTAGCGTAGGTCTCCTAGCCCATCAAGGGCCTGACATAGCACGTCAATAGCACTAAGCTCATCGTCGACAATAAGAATCTTTGTGTGATTTATTCCTGTGTTGGCAGGGGTGGAGCGAGAATCGAAGAGGAAATGTTCCGTTGTAATTTCCATCTGTCTGTTTCAACTCCGACGATAGGTGGGTCGTTATGGTGGATTTTTTGTGGAAAAAAAGTAGTTAATACTAGCTAAAGTTTTAGCCACTGAGCATCAATACCGCCAAAATGAATACATTAACCCTACTACATCCCGATGATTGGCACCTCCATCTGCGGGATGGCTCTGCCCTAGCTGCTGTATTGCCCCACACGGTAGCGCGTTTCGCTCGCGCCATCGTTATGCCCAATCTACGGCCACCGGTGGTCACTCTGTCCCAGGCGCTGGATTATCAGCAGCGAATTCTTGCTGCTCTGCCTGCTGGGGTGAGTTTCACACCCTTGATGACACTCTATCTAACAGATCGCACTGATCCTGATGAAATCTACCGGGCGAAGGATAGTGGCCTGATACATGGCGTGAAGCTTTATCCGGCTGGTGCAACCACTCATTCTGAAGCCGGCGTTACTGCCTTAGAACGGGTTTATCCGGTATTAGCCGCCTTAGAACATTGCGGCCTGCCATTACTCGTCCACGGAGAAGTGACCGATCCTTCGGTGGATGTTTTTGCGCGGGAAAAAGTATTTCTAGATCGCCAATTAGCACCCTTGCTAGAACGTTTTCCTCAGTTGAAGGTGGTACTGGAACACCTCACCACTGCAGACGGAGTGCGTTTTGTCGAACAGGGGGGAAATAAAATTGCCGGGACCATTACTCCCCAGCATCTCCTCCTCAACCGCAACGCTCTTTTCCAAGGAGGACTACGACCCCACCACTACTGTCTGCCGGTGCTAAAGCGGGAGCATCACCGTTTGGCGGTATTGGCGGCCGCTGTTAGCGGCCATCCCCGTTTTTTCTTAGGTACTGATAGTGCCCCCCATCCCTTGTCTTGCAAGCACAGTTCCTGTGGGTGCGCTGGTATTTATAGCGCCCATGCTGCCCTAGAGCTTTACGCAGAAGCCTTTGAGCAAGTCGGAGCATTAGATCGTCTGGAAGCCTTTGCTAGTCACCACGGACCTGACTTTTACGGACTTCCTCGCAATCAGCGAACTATCACCTTAGTTCGTCAACCCTGGACAGTCCCCTCCCATTATCCTTTCGGGGAAGAATCCTCCGTAGTTCCGCTACGGGCAGGAGAAACAGTGGCTTGGCAATTGGTGTCTGAAGCCTCACAACATGGCAAGAAAATTTAATTCGGGTAAATAAAAATCGGGGTACAGGGAATGTAAAGATACCGTACGGTTAAGTATCTTGACATGCTTCACTCCAGCGCTCCCGTAGCATCACCACGTGGCGGTCTAATTCACCTGCGTCAATGGCGGCCCGCAATCCTGCCATCAAGTCTTGGTAGTAGTGGAGGTTGTGAATCGTGTTAAGACGGGATCCTAAAATTTCTTTGCTCTGGTCCAAGTGGCGTAAATAGGCCCGAGAGTAGTGGCGACAGGTGTAACAGGTACATTCTGGATCTAGAGGGCCGGTGTCGTGGCGGTGGCAGGCATTCCGCAAGCGAATCACTCCATTCCGAGTAAACAGGTGGGCATTGCGGGCATTGCGCGTTGGCATCACGCAGTCGAACATGTCGATACCCCGTTGCACCGCTGCCACGATATCCTCCGGAGTTCCCACACCCATCAGATAACGAGGTCGATCTGGGGGCATATGGGACACGGTATTGTCCAATACGAGTAGTCGCTCTTCTTCTGGTTCCCCGACTGATAACCCTCCCAGGGCATAACCGTCAAAGCCAATATCTACCAAGCCTGCTAGGGATTCCCGCCTCAACCCGGGGTACATCCCCCCCTGAACGATGCCAAATAATGCCGCTGGATTATCGCCATGGGCAATTTTGCTGCGGGCCGCCCAGCGTAGGGATAGTTCCATGGAGTGACGGGCTTGAGCTTCGGTGGCGGGGTAGGGGGTACATTCATCGAAGATCATCACGATGTCTGCTCCCAATTCTCGCTGGATGGCCATGGATTCTTCGGGGCCGAGGAAGACTTTGCTGCCATCTATGGGCGACTGAAATGCCACTCCCCGTTCGCTGATCTGGCGCATTTCCGCCAAACTCCAGACTTGAAAACCTCCGGAGTCAGTCAGGATAGGCCCTTCCCAGTGCATGAAGCCATGGAGGCTACCGTGTTCCCGGATGACGGAGGTACCGGGCCGCAGCCACAAGTGGAAGGTATTGCCGAGAATAATTTGGGCACCGGTGTCTCGTACTTCTTCAGGGGTAACGGCTTTGACTGTGGCGTAGGTACCTACAGGCATGAAAGCAGGGGTATCTACCGGCCCCCGAGGGAATTGCAACACTCCCCGCCGGGCCGATCCGTCACGCGCTAATTGTGTGAAGTGCATTAATTTTTCCGCTCTAATCGGTCAGTTTAAAAACGAGAGGGATATCCACGGTAGCCACTTGAGGATGACCTCCCTGCCGGGCCGGCTCAAAACGCCAGTGTTGGACTGCTTGCTCCGCCGCTTGGTCTAAAACTCCATGGCCAGAACTTATTTTGACCGTGATCTCTCGGGGGAGACCATCGGCATCCACCACCACTTGTAATACCACACTCCCCTCCATACTCCGTCGTCGAGCCAGCCAGGGGTAGGGCGGTTTGGGGTTGTCCCGGTATGCCACCGGCTGGCGTGGTTCTATTGGCTCCATTCCACTACCAGCACCATTAGCAGGGGATTTTTGCTGCAAATTCCCAAGCACGCTTCCATCTATTGCGGGAGAGGGAGACGGTGAATCCGCTAATTTAGAGGCCACTAAATGGGTACGGGCAAGAGACGGGGGCCGAGTCACTTTGGTGAAAGATCTCTTAGTAAAAATCGGGTTAGGCTTAGAGGGAAGAGAAACAGGCAGCGTTGGCAAAGATTCTTTAGCAGGTAACGATTCAGCGGTTGGTTGTGACTCTGGTTCTGCCGAAGTGGCAACGGGTGGAAGGAGCCCTCCAAGAAAGGGAGTAGATGGCGACACTTTCTCTGGGGTTAGGCTAACCGTCGGCGCTAGATCAACTGTTAGTTCAACAACTTGGGGGAGGGGAGTTGTATAGGCGATGACACTATCTGCCAGTCCCGCCAGTAGTAATCCATGTAAAATTACGGCGAGAGATAAGGCGCTTACCCAGGGGGCCTCCACGTAGCCTTTCCAACTCATTCGAAGCTCACCAAGGAGGATGAGCGAGCCCCGTGCCCGGTTGCGTAGCGAAGAGGAGCAGAGGACGCATGGGCAGATGTTGGCGGTTGTCCGCCCCGTCCGTTGTGGTTCGTGTATTTCACGGGGAGCCGGCATTCCAGGGTAAGCCATCGCAAACAAAGCCCTAATGGGTTAAAATAATAGGATGGAACGCGCCTACAAATTAAGAATATACCCAACCAAAGACCAATTAAAAGTGCTGCCAAGCTATTCCCAAAATGGTTACGTTAACCCGTGATACCGTAGGGCGTTACTTTATTTCGTTCATGTGCGAAGACAGATATTATTGTTGATTCTTTGGGAAACAAGTCTGGCAATCCTCGCCATCTGAATAAAAAAATCCGTTATCTGAAACATTATCAACGTCTATTGGGATGTGGGAATGGCGGAAATTCGTCGTCAATTAGAATATAAAGCCCAGTGGTATGGTCGAAAGGTAATTATTATCGACCGATTCGCGCCGACCAGTAAAGTCTGCTCCGAATGTGGCCACTTAATGAATGAAATGGCGCTGTCAATTA
>CAWUNB010000219.1:0-3937 GCA_963923745.1 uncultured Thiotrichales bacterium | reverse complement strand
GCGGTATTGGACAATGGCCGTCATCTCCATGCCTTAATCAACGACCTGCTGGATATGTCCAAAATCGAAGCCGGTCGCTTGGAATTTGAAACGCTTCCTTTGGATTTGGCCTCCCTGCTGGAAGGGTGTTTATCTTCGCTACAAACCTTAGCCCAGCAGCGGGGATTAGAACTATCCGCCCACTATCTGCCTCCCCTGCCTCCCCATATCCATTCCGATCCCACCCGCCTGCGCCAAATTTTGCTCAACTTATTGAGTAACGCTCTCAAATTTACCCAACGGGGAGCGGTGCGCATGCTAGTGAGCTGCGATATTTCCGCCCAAGAGCTGGTGGTCAGCGTTCTGGATAGTGGTATCGGGATAGACGATCAGCAGCGGGAGCGACTCTTCCAGGCCTTTGTCCAAGCCGACAGTTCCATCACCCGTCGCTACGGAGGGACCGGACTCGGATTGAGCTTGGCCCGGCAACTCACCCAGGGGTTGGGGGGAGATTTACAGGTAGAAAGTAGTCTCGGGGCGGGGAGTTTGTTTGTGGTACGGATCCCCACCGGCCCCCTGAACCCAGCCGATCTAGTCAGCGATTTGTCCGGTTGGAACAGTGCAACTGCTAGCACACCGGTAGCAGTAGCCGCCCTAGCACCTCCTCCTTGTTGTTTATGCGGACGGGTGCTTCTAGCTGAAGACAATCCTTATAACCAGCAACTGCTGGGGCAACGGTTAACGCGGCTGGGGATAACGGTGGTTATCGCTAGTAACGGAGAAGAAGCCGTCAGTCGGGTGATGGCAGAGCCCTTCGATTTGGTGCTGATGGACGTCCAAATGCCGGTCATGGATGGCCTGGAAGCGACCCAACTACTACGAGAAGCCCTGTGCCCCGTTCCCATCGTTGCGTTGACCGCCCACAGCCTAAAGAGCCATTCCGACCAAGCCAAAACGGCCGGGTGTAACGATTTTCTCACCAAGCCGGTGGACTGGACGGCTTTTTACCGGGTACTGACCACCTATCTACCGGTTAAAAGCGAGTGTGGGTGTGCTGAAACCCATTCAGTCGCCGTACCTTCCACCGCGCTCCCAGCCGAAGAGGAATTAGTCGCAGTCTTAGGCGAGCGCTTTCGTCACAGCCTACCCTCTACTCTGACGGAACTAGAGCAAGCCCTGCAGGAGGGCAAATTCGATCGGGTAGCGCACCTAGCCCATCAAATCAAAGGGGTAGCGGGCGGCGTGGGCTATATCGCCCTGGGGGCTGTGGCCGCTACGTTAGAAACAGCCGCACAAGAAGGCAATGTTGTTGCGACCGTGACTACTCTAGCGGAATTACGGCGGATTTCCCTAATGACTCTTCAACAATAACAAGAAAACCGGTAGCACTCCGGTAGCGCTAAGGCGCAATCACTCCTTGCCATTGAAGGGGGTGCCGAGTATGTTGACTGACTGCCGTAGAGTCGTGCCCACCTAATGGAGCACCGTTTCCGGTACTCCTCCTCAAGGGGAACCATCTATGCCCACCATCAACCAGTCCCACGGGGAATTCCAGGTCGAACCAAACCATCCGCCTGCCGTGCTGGTAGAGGCCTCCACTTCTTTAGACGCCCTAGAGCGTTTTGCTAGGACTTTTGAAGCCAGTGCACGCCGCTGGGAGCTAGTGGTTTATCCGTCTTTGTTCGCTTTCGTCATTTTGGCGGCTTATGGTTTCTTTCTTATCTACAGTCTAGCGAGTGACGTGGCTGTCCTGGCTCGCTCAGTGGATACCCAGATGGGAGAGAACATGGCCAGCATGTCTAGTAACATCAAAAATTTGTCGCTAAACATCGATCGAATGGCGGTGAATCTCAATGCTATGTCAAAGAATATGGACACCATGACAGGGGACCTTCACGTCATGGTGGCCCAAATGGGAAACATCGCCCAGGATACCCACCACATGGCTCCTATGTCGGAGCAGATGACAGGGATGCGCCAATCGGTCCATCAGATGGCTAACACTATGCCCTACATGCAGCGGGATATGTCTGTCATGAATCAAAGCATCTCCCGCCCTTTGAGTTTCATGAACAGCTTTATGCCCTGGTAGGCTAAGCCGAAACGATCTGGGGAGCTGTGCCCGGTACCGGGAAGACCTCAAACGTTAGGCTAGAGAGATCTCCCATCAAGTAGTGGGCCGCAGCGCCGACGCCGCCTACCGTTCCTGAGTTGACGCACACGGTGCGCCCTCCTCGGACATTGGCTACTTCCTCGATCCACACCCGGTGTTCATGACCGCAGCACACCAAGTCATAGTCCCCCGTTAGGGCTAAAGCCCGGGCGTAGTGGGGGTAGTGGACCATAAATATCCGTCGTCCCCCCAAGGTGAGAGTAGCATCCTGGCCATAGTAGTGGAGGCGGCCAGAGGAACGGTGGGCAAGCCCGAGTAAACCAACGAGATCCCCAGTGTTGTTGCCGTGGATCACGTGGATAGGAATAGTCACCCCCCGCAGCACCCTGTTGAGGGTACTGGGGGCCACCACGTCACCACAGTGGAGTACAGCTTCAGCGCCTCGGGTGACAGCTTCTTCTACGGCCGCGACCAGCAGATCTCCACGGTCATGACTATCGGATAGCAGGCAGACCTTCATCAGAAGTAGGGCTTTTCAGGGGCATTTTGGAAACGGATGATGGAGGCAGCAATCTCTTGTTTGGCTGCATCTCCCTCTTCCCAACCCTCAACTCTAACCCACTTTCCAGGTTCTAAATCCTTGTAATGTTCGAAGAAATGGGAAATTTGCGCGAGTAGCTGGCGGGGAACATCGTCCGGTCCCTGCATCTGACTGTAGAGGTCCGTCAGTTTGTTAACAGGCACAGCCAGTACTTTGACATCGGGGCCGCCTTCATCTGTCATCCGTAACATAGCGACAGGGCGGCAGCGAATTACCGAACCGGAGATAAGAGGCATAGGGGTGATAACCATGACATCTACGGGATCCCCATCTTCAGACAGCGTGTTGGGGATGTAACCATAGTTGCAGGGATAGTGCATGGCGGTATTCATGAAACGGTCCACGAACATAGCTCCCGTTGCCTTGTCTACCTCATACTTCACCGGGTCGCTGTGGGCAGGAATTTCAATGATAACGTTGATTTCTTCTGGCACATTTTTGCCCGAGCTGACGCGATCCAGATTCATTGCATCCCTCCTGGGGATTCAGGGTATGAAAGGGCAGCATTATAAGCCGACTAAGCCGTCGGGTGTCTTACCACCTGTTGGTGAACAAAAGCCTCGATTATCCTTAGCCTTCTTCGCCTTCTTGGAAAACCTCCATGCTTCAGATTTATAACACCCTCAGTGGCCGCAAAGAGACCTTCCAGCCCATTCGACCAGGGGAGGTGCGTCTGTACGTATGCGGAATGACGGTGTACGACTACTGCCATATCGGTCACGCTCGGGTAATGGTGGTGTTCGATCTCGTCGTACGTTACCTGCGGGCGTTGGGCTATACCGTGACTTATGTACGGAATATTACGGATATTGATGACAAGATTATTCGGCGAGCCGGAGAAAATGGCGAAGATTTTTATCACTTAACGGAGCGATTTATCGCCGCCATGCACCAAGATGCGGCCCAACTAGGAGTGCTCCCACCGGACAAGGAACCTCGGGCAACAGCCCATATTCCTGGTATCGTGGCAATGGTGGGACGGTTGTTAGCCCAGGGCTACGCTTACCAAGGAGACAACGGAGACGTTTACTACGATGTGAGTCGTTTTGCCTCCTATGGTCGGTTATCGGGAAAAATACCTGATGAGTTACGGGTTGGGGCGCGGGTCGAAGTCGCAGAAGCAAAGGATGATCCATTGGATTTTGTCTTATGGAAGGGAGCAAAGCCTGGGGAGCCGGCATGGGATTCTCCCTGGGGACGAGGGCGACCAGGTTGGCACATTGAATGCTCTGCCATGTCCACGG
>CAWUNB010000218.1:0-3949 GCA_963923745.1 uncultured Thiotrichales bacterium | reverse complement strand
ACACAAGGAGTATCGTCGGCAGCGTCAGATGTGTATAAGAGACAGTCCCCGCTCCCTGCTGGCAAGAGCACGGGCTATGTTATGGCGGGATAAGCCGACACCCACAGTTCCTCCATCGCCTGTCCCTAAGGAACCTATTGGCAAAGAGGTGGCGATTAGGCAAGCCACCAAAACAAAGGAACCTGCCAAAAATTTAGTTGTTTCGCCACTTAAACCAGCTGCTACTGTTTCCCCTAAGCCAGCCCAATCTTCTTCCGTTGCTGCTAAAGAAGCGTATCAAGCACTGGTGATGCGGGTGCGAGCTGTAGTGCGTAAGGACCCTAAGCGCGTCGCTGAACTTATTAAAAAATGGATCGCCGCCGATGGCTAAAAAGCTTCCTGCTATGCCACCAGAACCGGAGGCCCCTATGGCGCTTCCCTCCCCGCAACCCTCTAAACAAGAACTACAAGCTCTATTGGATCGGGTACAGAACATCATAAAAAATGACCCGGATAAGGTACTGCGGTTGATGCGGGATTGGATTACCGCTGACAATCAAAAGTAGCGAGTATTCGGAAGTAGCAGGAGAAACCATCATGCCTGATGCACCTGGAACAGCTCTACAAACCATAGCCGGTGCCGAGCGAGCAGCGATTCTCCTCCTCACTTTAGGGGAAGAGGATGCCGCTTCTATTTTGCGTAATCTAGGCCCGAAAGAAGTACAGAAAGTTGGTATTTCCATGGCGGGGCAAACCAATATCCCTCGAGATAAGGTGATGTCGGTATTGGAGGGTTTTCTACATGAAGTAGAGAACCAAACCGCCATTGGAGTAGATTCTGATAGTTATATCCGGAATGTTTTGGTAAAAGCCCTTGGAGAAGATAAAGCTGGTGGCTTAATTGACCGCATTCTATTAGGGGCAAACACTAAGGGTCTTGATACTTTAAAATGGATGGATCCTCGAGCAGTCGCAGATGTTATTCGTATGGAGCATCCCCAAATTATTGCTATCGTATTAGCCTACTTAGAAGGGGATCAAGCGGCCGAAGTACTAGAACTGTTACCAGAGCGGGTTCGCCATGATGTATTGCTGCGTATTGCTACTCTGGATGGGGTAAATCCCATTGCCCTACAAGAACTAAATGAAATTATGGAACGGCAGTTCACGGGTAAGACTGCGGCTAAAGCTTCCATGGTGGGAGGTATCAAGACTGCTGCTAACATTTTGAACTTCCTGGAAAGTGCCATGGAAAGCCAAATTATGGAACGGATCCATGAAGTAGATGGAGAAATAGCTAGCCGTATTCAAGATCTTATGTTTGTATTTGAAAATTTATTGGATGTGGATGATAGAGGTATTCAAACTTTATTGCGGGAAGTCTCATCAGATAATTTACTTCTAGCCCTTAAAGGGGCCGATGAAGCTATGAAAGAGAAGTTCTTCAAGAATATGTCTAAGCGTGCTGCAGAAATGATGCGCGAAGATCTGGAAGCCAAAGGCCCAGTACGGCTATCGGAAGTGGAAACTGCCCAAAAAGAGATTCTGGCAGTCGCTCGGCGTATGGCTGACGCTGGAGAAATCAATCTGGGTACCGGAGGCGAGGAATATGTATAGGCTGGTTTTTTCTCTTCCCTATAATATTTTTTTATTTCTCCATCATGTTAGCCTGGCCAGTTAGCAATGGTCGGCACTAAGGGATTTATTTCCAGAGAACAGTCAACCAACTATCAGCGTTGGCAGGCCCCCAATATTGAACAACCCAATACAGTCAACCGCCCTCCCCCCATGTTCGCTCCTCCCCGTCGAGAGGAGAAGCCTCCCCCTCCTTCCGAAGAGGAATTGGAGCTAGAGCCGCTACTCACCTTACCCACAGTTGAGCAGATAGAGTCCATTACCCAAGAGGCTTATCAGGAAGGTTTTGACCGGGGTTATCGGGAAGGCTTGGCCCGGGGGGAAGACGATATCCGCCATCAAGCGGCGGAGCTACAGCTTCAGGCAGAAGAAGTGCGAGCGGAAGCCCAAACCCGCGTGGCAGAGGCGCAGGAACAAGCTAAAACCCAGGTGGCTGAAGTCCAAACCGAGGCTGAAGCTCGGATAGCAGAAGCTCAAGCCCAGGCTGAAACCCAGGTAGCAGAGGCCCAAGCTCAACTGGATGAAACCCGAACTCAATTGCAGCAGGAATTTGCCGAGCGGGGTGCTCGGTTGGACGAGATTATCCAAACGTTGGAACAGCCTCTGTTGGACCTGGACCAGGAAGTACAAGATCAGCTTGTCACCTTGGCCCTCGCGGTTGCCCGCCAAATTGTCTACCGGGAACTACGTACCCAGCCTGAAGAAATCATCACCGTGGTACGGGAGGCCCTAGCCGCCCTCCCCAGTAGTCAACGGGATTTGCATCTCCACCTTCATCCCGAGGATGCCCCCCTGGTCCGATCTGCCGTTACCCTGGGGAATGAAGAACGTTCCTTGCGGATTAACGAAGATTCCACTCTTACTCGGGGGGGGTGTCGCATTGCCAGCGAAGTTTCTCGCATTGATGCCACGGTGGAGGAACGGCTAAACCGGGCCATTGCCCGCTTGCTAGGGGCTGAATAACTGATGACTTTAGTCGGGATTAAGACTAAAATCCGCCACCGTTTGGTCCCATCAGCCCCCTTAACTTTCCCCCTTAACCGGGCTTTGTCCCGCAAGTTACTCAGGAGACCCCCCGATGGCAGAAGTCACCAAGAACCAAGTGGAGACCGCCCTTTCGTCCTATGTGGACCCTTACCTGGGCAGGGATTTGCTGGCGGCCAAGTCCGTCAAAAATATCGCCATCAATGGCGGCCAGGTAGCTATATCGGTGGTACTGGGCTTCCCTGCCCAGGGACACCACGACACCCTTAAGGCGGCTGTACAGGAACGGGTGATGGCTATTCCGGGGGTAGAAGGCGTTACGGTGGAAGTAGCCACCCAAGTAGTGGCCCATCAAGTACAAAAGGGGGTGGGTGCCATTAAGGGAGTGAAAAATATCCTGGCGGTTGCTTCGGGTAAAGGCGGAGTGGGTAAATCCACCACGGCTGTCAACCTAGCCCTTGCCCTGGCAGCGGATGGCGCTACGGTGGGTATGCTGGATGCCGACATCTATGGTCCCAGTCAACCCCGCATGCTTGGGGTACACCGTCATCCAGAGACTGCCGATGGCAAGACCCTGGAGCCGGTGATGAGTTACAACCTCCAGTCCATGTCTATTGGCTATCTCATTGACGAAGAAACGCCAATGATTTGGCGTGGCCCCATGGTGACTCAGGCTCTAGAGCAACTATTGAAGGATACCCAGTGGCGGGATCTGGATTATCTGGTAGTGGATCTGCCCCCCGGAACGGGAGATACCCAGCTCACCCTGGCCCAAAAGGTGCCGGTATCTGGGGCTATTATTGTGACCACTCCCCAGGACATAGCTTTGTTAGATGCCCGCAAGGGATTAAAGATGTTTGAGAAAGTAGAGGTACCAGTATTGGGCGTTGTGGAGAATATGAGCTTGCACATTTGCAGCCACTGCGGCCATGAAGAACCCATCTTCGGCGAAGGTGGCGGTCAACGGATGGCAGAGCAACACGGAGTAGATTTCTTGGGAGCGCTCCCCCTGGATATCCATATTCGGGAAGATGCTGACAATGGCCATCCGACTGTGGTTTCTAAGCCGGATAGCCGGGTCGCTACGCTTTATCGGGACATTGCTCGGCGGGCCACGGCCAAGCTATCTCTCCAAGCGAAGAGCTACGCAGCTAAGTTCCCCAGTATTGTTATCCAGAATACCTAGTCCAGCCCCCGTGCTCCCTCCCCTCTTGCGGGGAGGGAGCTCTAAAACCCCTTTAACCCCTCTAACCCGTCTAAATCTCCGCCGTCTAGGCACTTCGCCCAGCACGGGCACGGAAATCGGTATAACGGTCTAGACTGTCTCTTATACACATCTCCGAGCCCACGA
>CAWUNB010000217.1:0-3950 GCA_963923745.1 uncultured Thiotrichales bacterium | reverse complement strand
GATCCTCTCTGGTCTCGTGGGCTCGGAGATGTGTATAAGAGACAGGAACTACCGTTACCCCGTTCTAGAGTCAGACGCTGGTTAGCAAACAACGGAGTAAGATTTTCGAAGAGGACTTTATTCTTTGAGTTTTCAGGGGATTCAAAATTAATATCGTTGACTTTTAGAAGGGCAAAATATCGCTCACCTTCTTTAGGAGGGCGAATCTTCCCCGATACGGTGTCACCGGTGCGTAGATTAAAGCGGCGGATTTGACTGGGGGAGACGTAGATATCATCAGGACCAGCCAGATAGGAACTGTCCGAGGAACGGAGAAAACCGAAGCCATCTTGGAGAATTTCTAGTACGCCATCGCCGTAAATATCTTCTCCCTTATGGGCATGACCCTTGAGTATCGCAAAGATAACGTCTTGTTTGCGAGAGCGGGCCATTCCTTCAATTCCCATACCTTGGGCAATATCTATTAGCTCAGCAGCACTCTTTTTCTTGAGTTCAGTCAGGTTCATGGTGTTGGACGGGGCGAGGGCTCAAAATTAGAAAAGGCAGGCGCCGGGGAAGGGTGGCAAAACAGACCGACCCGAGATAAGGACTCTGGGGATAAGGTAGGACTGATTGGCTGGGAAACCGGCGGGCGCCGGACTTAAGCACTAGGGGGCAACAAGCCACTAGGAAAGATAGCATCCACGTTGCACGCCGTCCAGCCTAGGGACTGGCGGCGGCACCGAGTTTTTATCACAGATTGCTATCGATAAAGAGAGCAAGCTGGGCTTTTGTCACCGCTCCCACCTTAGTGGCTTCTACCCGACCATTTTTAAACAGCATCAAAGTGGGGATGCCACGAATTCCATAACGGGGTGGAGTTGTGGGATTCTCGTCGATATTGAGTTTGGCAACCTTCACCCGACCAGCATAATCATCGGCGATGGCGTCCAGAATAGGGCCGATTAACTTACAGGGTCCACACCAATCAGCCCAGTAGTCGACCAACACCGGCGAATCGCACTTGAGCACTTCTTGCTCGAAGCTGTCGTCAGTGATGTAAACAATGTTGGCACTCATGGAAGCCTATCTCCAGGGATACGAAGTGTTAAGGGGCAAGGGGGGCAAGCGGGTCTGCAAACCAGCGCGGGTGGGAATTTCATCCCAATCCCTCGCTGCTTGCAAGCCCGACCTTTAGCGAGCGGGTATTTTTTGCAGAGCGAAGGGTTTGGGGTATCCTTCCCCGACTATGACAGACAATTATTTGACCTCTACTGCTTTTTCTGCCCTACCGTTACCTGAACCCTTGTTACGGGGGCTTGCCGATCTGGGTTTCAGCCACTGCACTCCCATTCAGTCGCTGACTTTGCCGGTAGCGCTAAACGGGGCCGATGTCGCTGGCCAGGCTCAAACAGGTACCGGGAAAACCATCGCTTTCCTGCTGGCTGTGTATGCCCACCTGCTACGTGTTCCTGGGTCAGGCGGCAGTCAAGTTAACCATCCCCGGGCGTTCATTATGGCCCCAACCCGGGAACTAGCAGTACAGATCCACAAGGATGCAGAAACGCTAGGCTGCCATACTGGCCTTCGTTTGGGATTGGTCTATGGTGGCACCGGCTACGATAGCCAGCGCACCGCCCTTACCCAGGGAGTAGACGTGGTGATCGGGACACCCGGTCGGCTAATCGATTTCCTCAAGCAAGGGATCTATCACCTTAAATCAGTCCAGGTCATGGTGTTAGATGAAGCCGATCGGATGTTCGATCTCGGTTTTATCGCCGATGTGCGTTATCTGCTGCGGCGTATGCCCCCACCCCATCGCCGTCAGAGTTTGTTGTTCTCTGCCACGCTATCCTGGCGAGTCCATGAGCTGGCCTATGAGCACATGAACAACCCCCAATTGCTTCAAGTGGCCCCGGATCGCAAAACTGTTGAGCAAGTACGCCAGCAAGTCTATTACACCGCTAATGAGGATAAAGTACCGCTGTTGATTGGCCTGCTACGGCAAATGGATGCTAAGCGCAGCATTGTGTTCGTTAATACCAAAGCAGAAGCAGAAAAATTGCGGCTGCACCTGGTAGCTAACGAGGTTAAAGCCGGGGTTCTGTCGGGGGATGTTCCGCAAACTAAGCGGTTGCGCTTGTTGAGCCAGTTTCAGCATGGAGAACTGCCAGTACTGGTGGCCACCGACGTAGCTGCCCGGGGGCTACACATCCCTGAAGTAAGCCATGTCTTTAACTTCGACCTTCCCCAAGATGCGGAAGACTATGTTCATCGCATTGGCCGAACGGCTCGAGCTGGCGCGGCAGGAGAGGCCGTTAGCTTTGCCTGTGAACGCTATGCCTTTTTTCTGCCCGAAATTGAAACTTTTCTTAACAGTAAGATCCCGGTAGCCGACGTGACCGGCGAGCTACTGGCAACAGTCCAAACACCGACGCGCCAGGAGTCACCCCATCATCACCGCCCATTCCCCCCGAGGGGTAACCGAAATTCGGGGAGAAGGCGGTCTGCTCATTCCTCACCAGTGAAATAGCACCCACTGGGGGACGAGGAAATCCGGTTTGAGGCTATCCATCCGGGTTTCCAGTTGGCCATCTCCATCCCGGTCTATCAGGTAATAGGCGGGGCCAATGACTGGGGTTACCTTGACCATGTAAAGGCGACCACTCACCCGATATTCCTCCATCCGCTGGCCCTCCTTTTCTACGATGGTGATTTCCGTCTCTAAGCTGCCTTCCTCCGTGGGAACGGGATTGTTGCCGTCGACAGCGCCGTCAGTAGTCGATAGAGGGGGCGGGGGCGGAGCTGGTGTAGTGGGTGTCCCGTGAACGGTCGTTAGCCCGCCCAGGGTTAGTAACAGAGATAGTGCTGTTAATCGCTTGTTCATTTGTTATGGCCTGCCGAAAAACCCGCTACTGCGGGGAATTAAAAGGGATGTCATAAGTCCAGCAGAATCTCTTGCTCCTCACTGGAGGGTTCAAAACCCTGATGTTCGTAGTGACGAAAGATGGTTTCTACGACTTCATTGGGGTTGTCCAGAAGGCTGAACAACTGCAAGTCCTCCGCTTCAATCATCCCTGCCGTTAGCATTTGCGCCTTCAGCCAATCTACCAAGCCACTCCAGAAGGGGGTATGGACGAGGATAATCGGGATACGACGGCTTTTATGGGTCTGTACCAAGGTCAAGATTTCTGCCAATTCGTCCAGCGTACCAAATCCCCCCGGCATGACCACATAAGCCGACGAGTATTTCACAAACATGACCTTGCGGGCGAAGAAGTGACGAAAGTGTAGGGAGACATCTTGGTAAGCGTTGCCCTGTTGTTCCTTGGGGAGGCTGATATTCAGACCTACGCTAGGAGAACGGCCACCATAAGCTCCTCGATTGGCAGCTTCCATAATTCCAGGGCCACCGCCACTGATCACGGCAAAACCAGCCTCTGATAGGGAATGGGCGATCTCTACCGTTAATGTGAACCAGGGGTGATCGGGGGGAATTCGAGCAGAGCCGAAAATAGTTACAGCAGGACAAATGCGAGCTAATCGCTCAAATCCTTCCACAAACTCCGCCATGATCTGAAATATGCGCCAGGATTCTCGAGTCAACATAGAACCGTCACCAGGAGCGACTCGAGGACGAGGCGGATGGTCAGTGGAAGGGTAAATAGTCGTCTTGTTCATGGTTTCACCTCACTGAAACTGGACTAAAACTGATCTTTAAGTTGTTCCTAGCCCTGCCTGGGAGTTGACAGCGGGGGAAACTATATTAGAGAATGAATACATACTGAATTGATGCATTAGCACCCGTTCGGTTTTGGTTTACCACCTTCCTCCTCCACCCCTCCTTTGGTGGTTCGGCGCGGCCCTTAGCCGCGCCTTTTTTTGCACTATGAAAATAGCTACTTGGAATGTTAACTCCCTACGGGTGCGATTGCCTCAGGTGCTGGCGTGGCTGGAAAAGGAACATCCTT
>CAWUNB010000216.1:0-3984 GCA_963923745.1 uncultured Thiotrichales bacterium | reverse complement strand
ATCCTGGAGAGCGCTCTCCGTCTGGTGAGCGCTATCTGCTGTTTCCCGGGCGGCTTGGGAGACGTTGCTGATGTTGCGGCTAACTTCCTCGGCAACGGTATTCTGTTGTTCTGCTGCAGAAGCAATCTGGGCATTAAGGTCGTTCATGGTGGTTACCGCTTGGCGAATAGCCAGCAATGCCTCACCGGTCCGACCCGCTTGAGCCATACTGCTCTCTGCCCGACGCGTTCCCTGTTCCATGGCAGCCACCGCTTGGCTGGCCCCCTGTTGTAGCCGCTGAATAAGTTGCTGAATCTCCGCAGTAGATTGCTGGGTACGAGAAGCCAGGGTTCGCACCTCATCCGCAACCACGGCAAAACCCCGTCCCTGTTCTCCAGCTCGCGCTGCTTCAATGGCGGCATTAAGGGCCAGCAAATTGGTTTGTTCGGCAATACTACGAATGACTTCTAGCACTTTGCCAATGCCTGCACTTTCCTGTTTGAGATTATCAATAACTCGAGCAGCTTCCTTGACTTGTCCCGCTAACGCGCCAATAGAAGCGGTAGTTTCCTCGACGACTGTTTGTCCTTTGTCTACTTGGGTGTTAGCCGTATGGGCTGCTTCTGCTGCGGCTGCCGCATTGCGGGCGACTTCTTGGACAGTGCTAGACATCTCGGTGATAGCTGTTGCTGCTTGCTCAGTATCCCGCTGTTGTTGAGCCGCTCGCTGATTAGTTTCTTCCGAATAGGCAGCAACTAAATTGGATCGAGCGCTAAGCTGAGTCGTTGCCCCAGAAAGCTCCCGAGTAATATGATCAAATTTTTCCAACATCCGATTAAGCATCTCGGATGTTTTACCCAGCTCATCACCACTGATAACAGGAATTCGCTTAGATAAATCAGAGCTTTTCTCAACAGAGTGAAGAATTTCGCATAATCTCCCCATGGGGGCGATGATAATGCGTCGTAGCAACCAGCTCATAGCAACCAGACCTACAGCCAGCAATCCCAGAGCCGTTAGTACCGTCCTCCAAGCCTCCCGAACCAACTGGCCATCATGGAGCGCTAGAGAATAGCTTACCCGCACCGCCCCTAACACCTTCCCAGCGCCGTTGGTGTGACATTGCAAGCAATTAGTTCCTCGGGTGTTTTCAGATCCCACCATGGGGATCAGTACCGTCATCAACCGACCCTCTTCTGTGTTCTTCAGATGAACCTGTTGCTCTCCATCCAACGCCCGCCGATCCCAATCATCCTGAGGACCATCCTTTCCCGGTGTATTGAATAGACTATTAACTGAATCGCTGCGAATTGTCCGCACTTCTAACATTCCAGGGCGAACCATCAATTTCTTCTGGAGGATGCCGCGATTAGCAATTCCCCCCGACAGCATTAGCACATTGAGGCTGTCGAAGTAATTATTAGCAATATCTTCAATATTTTCTTGGATATGCCGTACCAGATTGGTCTGGCGATTAGCATTGGAGACAAGAGTCGCCGCTACCAAGGTCAGCACGTAGACCAAGGCAATAGCTAGGAGGACTTTGTAGCGCAGGGAAAGACTCTTGGTGGAAATAGCGTTCATCGTTACTCCGAAAGCAGTCCCGAGGCGAGGGCTTGGGGCCTAGCTGCACCCATCCAGGGCGCTATGGCCATTAAACGCACTATTAAAGACCTTAATTGCTTTCCCAGCAATGAACCCAGTGGGCATTTTCACTAGGTAGGTCAATTCTGTTGCTTTTTATAGGACATCTAGCGCTTCTTGTAGTCGCAGTACTCCAATGACTTCCAAACCCTCTGGCGGTTTCTTAGGCGCGTTGGCTCGAGGAACGATAGCTCGAGTAAAGCCATGCTTTGCTGCTTCTCGTAGACGTTCCTGACCGCCTGGTACTGGCCGCACTTCTCCAGACAAACCTACTTCTCCAAATAAGACCAACTGTTGAGACAACGGACGGTTGCGTAGGCTAGATAGGATGGTTGCCAATACCGACAAATCTGCCGCTGTTTCTCCTACCCGTACTCCCCCCACTACGTTCACAAACACGTCTTGATCGTAAGTAGCAATGCCACAGTGACGGTGAAGTACCGCCAGTAACATGGCCAAACGGCTGGCATCCAGCCCTAGACAGACTCGCCGGGGACTAGGAGCGTGGGTTTCGTCCACCAAAGCCTGTACTTCCACCAGTAGGGGTCGAGTTCCCTCCCGCGTCACTAATACCACGCTGCCAGGCGCTTCCTGACCATCCCGAGATAAAAAAATAGCTGACGGGTTAGTGACTCCCCGTAATCCCCGCTCGGTCATGGCGAATACCCCTAATTCGTTGACCGCACCAAAGCGATTTTTCACTGCCCGTACTACGCGGAAAGTACTCCCAGTGTCACCTTCAAAGTACAGCACCGTATCTACCATATGCTCTAAAACGCGGGGACCGGCCAACGTACCTTCCTTAGTGACATGCCCTACCAGAAATAGTGCCGTACCGCTTCCCTTGGCATAGCGTACTAGTTGTGCGGCGCTTTCCCGTACCTGAGCGACAGCCCCCGGCGCGGATTGCAGCAATTCGGTATAAACCGTCTGGATAGAATCCACCACCATTACCCGAGGGTGGCTATTTCGTCCGGTGGCCAGTATGGCCTCCACTCGCGTTTCCGCCATTACCGGTAGTTCTACCTCTCCTAATCCTAAGCGCCGAGCCCGCAGAGAGACTTGTTGTAGGGATTCTTCCCCTGTGATGTATAACACGGGTAGGCGGCTGTGGAGATCCGCCATGGCTTGAAGTAACAGGGTGGATTTACCAATGCCAGGATCGCCACCGATTAAAATAACTGAACCTTCTACCAGCCCCCCTCCCAGTACCCGATCTAGCTCTTCTAAACCTGTCGTGGTACGCACTTCCACATTAGCTTGGACCCGGGCCAAAGACTGCACGGTACCCTCCCCCATTCCCATGGGAGCAAAACGGGAAGCTTTGTTAGCTGTCGCTGGAACAACAACGGTTTCTTCCAAAACATTCCACGCGCCACAATCAGTACATTGTCCAGCCCATTTAGGAAATTGGGCCCCACAATCTCGACAGGTATAAAGAGTTTTAGGACGATTCATGGGGAATTTGGGAAGAGAGTTCGCTGTTCTCTAACTTTATCCAGTTGTTCACATAATTGTTCCGCCCCCTGCAATAGTCGTGGGGTGGGACGCTGAATAAAATCAGGATGGATGTGAAATATGTTCCCCCGTGCTACAGCAAGTAATTGTTGCCAGCGCTGCCACCGATTTAACCAAGGAGGAGGGCTCCCATCGGTACCGCTAGCAATAATGGCCTCTGGATTTGCTTTAAGCACAACTTCCAATCCTACTGTGGGTGCTAACCCCCGGGTCCCAGTTAACACGTTTTTTCCGCCGCAAGTTGCTAATACTTGAGAAAAGAGATGATCTGGTCCTACTGTTACTAAGGGAGAATCCCATATCTGATAGAACACGCTCACTGGGGAGCGATGAGCGTAGCGATTAGTCAAGTCAGTCAGTGTGTTACGAAATTGATCAGCCACATATTGAGCCTGGGGTAGGGTATCGGCTAAGTAACCCAAGCGCTCTAGCTGCAGGGGAATATCCGTTAGCTTCTGGGGTTCGCTCAGATAGATTGGTAAGCCTAAAGCCTGTAGCCGGGTTACTGAAGCGGAAGGATTCCCACTTTTCCAGGCTACTATCAAGTCTGGGGCGAGGGCTAATACTCGCTCTATATCAACCCGTCCAGCCATGCTTATCACCGGTAATCTTGCGGCTTCAGGTGGATAATCACTATAGGCTGCAACACCCACCAAAGTATTACCAGCTCCAGCAGCATAGACTAATTCTGTAAGATGGGGAGAGAGGCTTATTAGGCGACGGGCAGGATGTTTGAGTATTACTGCTAATCCGCTATCGTCTGTCACTTGCAGCAAAGTTGCTGTTGATTCACCAGCCTGTCTCTTATACACATCTCCGAGCCCACGAGACCAGAGAGGATCT
>CAWUNB010000215.1:0-4003 GCA_963923745.1 uncultured Thiotrichales bacterium | reverse complement strand
GTCAGATGTGTATAAGAGACAGGCGCCAGGTTATGGGCGTCGGAGCGAATAAACGACTTTGAATTGCCCCTACAGTATATGGAACCGGCGGATAATATTACCACTCAAATTATGATTAATACCAAAACCAAGTTTTTATGAACAACTAGGATCTACCGACAGTCGATCTAGGCTACACTGGCACGGTTTGGTGTCCGGTTTTCAGGAATGGCTCGGCTTCATGGGGTAGAAACCCAAATCGGTGAGCTAGACGGCTGGTTATTGCCTCTGGCAGATCGCCTGGTGAGTGACCGATGATCGCTGAGGGCCTATTGTTTCTAGTAGTAGATCCATGGAGAATTTTTAAATGTTTTCTCAAATGAAATTAGGTGCACAGATTGGATTCGGTTTTGTAACCATATTATCTTTGTTGTTATTTATTTCAACATTAGCTTATATTGGTCTAAGCAACGCCGTAGATGGATTTAACAACTATCAAGGTTTAGCGAACAGCACAAATTTTGTTAACCGCCTTCAGCCGGCATTACTAATAGCTCAAATTGATGCTGAAAATTACGTTGCCCATCGAGAACAAACTAGCATCGATAGTTATCATAATCACAAACGAGAGTTACTAGATTTACTAGCTGCAGCACCGAAAATGTTGAAGCAAGTAGATCTTATTACTCGTGCTGAAAAAATTAAGAAAGAAGCGCTAGAATATGATAGTAATTTTGAACAAATTTTAACTTTGATTAATAGAGTAGACAAAATTCGTACAGAAAAATTAGAACCCAATGCAAAGGGAATGGAAACTGCGCTAACACAAATTCTCGATGCTGCGTTCATTCAAGGTAGTGTAGAAGTGCTTAATTATGGAGCACGGGTTGCGGCTGCCTTAACGCGGGGACAGCTATTTATGGCGCGTTTTTTACAAACCAGCAGTCATGATGATGCTAACCAAGCCATGGAAGAAATGGGTGAGCGGTTTGGTAAACATGCTGCCTACCTGGAATCTAGTATTGATGATCCACAACAAGAACCGTTGTTGAAAATATTCCAAAAACATTGGCGTGAATATCAGCTTGGTATTAAAGAGATTCGGGATGTTATCGAACAACGAGATCAATTAATTAAAACAGGTTTGCACCGGCTGGCTTCAGAAATAGGTACGGTAGCCAGTGAAATTCAAGAGGGGGTACTTGCCGATCAAAAAGCTATCGGTGAGCGAGTAAAAAAATCTAATGAAGGTGCTGCTGTAATAGAGTTATTATGGTTATCTGGTGGAGCAATGTTGGTGGGAATTGTGTTGGCGATATTCCTAACACGAGCGATTAAACGCCCATTAGGTGGAGAGCCAGCTGAAATGGAACGCATTGCCAAACGTATTGCCGATGGTGATCTCACTATTAATTTCAAATCCGATAGTACTGGAGTATATGCGGCTATGGTAACCATGGTCGACGGGCTTAAAGATTTAATTTCTCAGGTAGTTAAATCCACCAGTCAATTAACTGCTTTCGCCGAAGATTTAGCCCAAGTAGCACGTGAGAGTAGTCAAGAGATACAGCAACAACAGCATAAGACTGATATCGTTGCTACCGCCATGAATGAAATGGCCACCACCGTTCAAGAAGTAGCACGAAACACAGGTAATGCTATGGAAGCAGCAGGAAAATCAGATTTTGCCGCTGGTGAAGGTCGTAAAGTAGTAGGTGAAGTAGTCCAATCCATCAATGATTTAGCTAAAGAAGTAGATAAAGCAACTGGAGTAATTCAAGAACTACGGCATGAAAGTGATGCCATTGGTAAAGTATTAGAAGTAATTGGTTCTATTGCTGATCAAACCAATTTACTAGCTCTCAATGCAGCCATTGAAGCGGCTCGAGCAGGAGAAGCAGGACGGGGATTCGCAGTAGTAGCTGATGAAGTACGTTCCTTGGCTCAACGTACCCAAACTTCAACCAAGGAAATTCAGCAAATTGTCGAGCGGATCCAGAATAGTGCTAATCGGGCTGTACAAGTCATGGAAGGAGGTAATCAACGTGTAGCTGGAAGTGTTCAGCGGGGCGCACGAGCTGGAGAAGCCCTGGAAGTTATCAGTCGCTCGGTTGCTTTAATTCGAGATATGAATCTTCAAATTGCTAGTACGGCGGAAGAACAAACTGTAGTAGCCGACGAAATGAACCGTAACATCATCGCTATTAACACAGCAGCGATACACGCGGCCCAGGGAGCAAGCCACACGGAGACGGCCAGCCGTCAGCTAACGGAATTTGCTAGCCAACTACAGGGACTCATTAATCGGTTCCATGTGTAATGGTCTATAATAATTTTTTAATTACTACTAACCATTTAATGAATAACTAACCAAAGGTAGGGGGTTGCTATGTCGCATAAAAGCCTCGGTGATCCGTTTAGCCCAGAGAGTGATCTGCGGCACGGAGAAAAATGTGGCTGTGAAATTTGTCAATCTGAGCGCCAACCAGGAAGAATTGGGGAAAGAATAACCGCTAATCGGCGTATTGATTTATTGGCTGAGCAAGTTTTTCAAAAGACAAAAAATAAAACTACTGTTCCATCATCAGAAATACCCACTAATCGAGAAGAGATCTTCGATCGGGTAGTGGAAAGCGCGGTAGTACGGGCAGTATTTGGTCACAACGATATAAGTCGGCGCAGTTTTATGCGGGTGGCGGGCAGTGCAACAGCAGCGGGGCTATTTGCATCACTCTTTCCTTTAGATCAAGCGAAGGCTGCTTTGAAAGAAACGTTGGGCCCACCGGAAAAAACTAACTTAAAAATAGGATTCGTTCCTATTACTTGTGCGACCCCCATTATTATGGCTCGGCCCATGGGGTTTTATTCTAAATATGGATTGGATGTCGATATTATCAAAACCCCAAATTGGGCAGCAGCACGAGACCAAACGTTGTCCAAGGGTTATGATGCCTCCCATATGTTGAGTCCGATGCCGTTAGCAATAACTTTGGGACTTGGAATAGCTCAACCGACTCCGTTTGTAACACCCGCTATTGAAAATATCAATGGCCAAGCCATTACCCTGCATATTAAACACAAAGATAATCAGGATCCCAAGGGCTGGAAGGGATTCAAGTTTGGGGTGCCGTTTGAATATTCTATGCACAATTTGTTGCTACGTTACTACGTAGCGGAACTGGGTCTAGACCCAGATAAAGATTTGGAGTTGAAGGTAATTCCGCCACCAAAAATGATAGCAGCCATGACTGCTGGTGAAATCGATGGCTTTTTATTACCCGATCTCTTTAACCAACGGGCAATTTACGAAAAGGTCGGGTTTTTGCACACGCTAAGTAAAGAAATTTTTGATGGCCACCCTTGCTGCGCTTTTGCTTGCAGTAAAGAATTTGCCGATCAGAATCCCAATACTTATGGTGCTTTGTTAAATGCTATCGTAGATGCAACCGCCTTTTCGTCAAAGGCGGATAATCGCCATGATATTGCGAAAGTCATATCGGGTAAAAAGTATCTAGATCAACCTCCTGAGTTATTGGAGCAAGTCCTTACTGGTAAGTTTCAAGATGGATTAGGTAATGAGCGGAACGTCCCTGACCAGATAGACTTCGATCCATTCCCTTGGCATTCTATGGCAGTGTGGATTCTCACCCAAATGAAGCGCTGGGGCTATATCAAGGGCGATGTGGATTATAAGAAAGTCGCTGAAGAAGTATTTTTAGCGGCAGACTGTGGACGAATGATGAAAGAATTGGGTTACAAAGTTCCTACCGGAACTTATAAGAAACACATCGTCATGGGTAAAGAATTTGATTCCGCTAAACCGAATGAATATCTTCAATCGTTCGCGATAAAGCGTAGTTGATCGATTTCAATTCGGTTGTTGCAGCGCCAGCCAGGGGTGATGCGGGAAAAGAACGGTACTTGAAACGCTCGTCAACCCGCAGCACCCCCCGGAGCCAGAATCCCGCTGTCAGCGCTGTTGTAATGCAGTATGCTTACGTTGGATTAGCTCGTGAACAATAGG
>CAWUNB010000214.1:0-4021 GCA_963923745.1 uncultured Thiotrichales bacterium | reverse complement strand
ATTAATCCCCGCAGATCCCTCACTATCTGTCTCCCTACCCAAGCCATCCCATAACTGGCTACAAAGGTAGCTATCCCCCTAATGAAAAAAATGGCTATCAACCATAACGGAATTAAACGGGTAGTAGCCGGATCCCGCTGAACAAAACTACCATCCAATAAAGGACGCATTAGGGCAGCGAAAGCTGTTTCAGTAGCAGCAACGAATGCCATGGCCACCACCGCACTCATAAAAACCCCCAAGTAGGGGCGGGTGTGGTGAAATAGCCGACGATAGACTTGGCCAGGGGAAATCTTTGGTGGGGGAACAGTGGAATCTTTCATTGTGTCCCTCCGCTGACAGCAGGTAACGGCTGACGGGTGGCGAGACTCAAACGAGTAAGACCTACCTGACGAGCGGCGTCCATGGCGGTAATAACCACCTGGTGGGGAGTTTGACCGTCGGCCTGGATGATAAGCGGGCGAATTAGATCATCTTTAGCAAGTGATTTCAAAGCAATGATAAGGGTAGAAATATCGCTAATGGTCTGATCTCCTAAGTGATATAACCCCTCTCTATCTATCACTATTTCCAGAGCAGCCGTATTCGATGATGATTGGGCAGTGGAAGCAGCGGGAAGATTAACATTAATTTCACTGGCTCTATTAAAACTGGTACTAACCATAAAAAAAATTAACAAATTGAATACCACATCGATCAAGGAAGTGAGATTGATAAAACGGGGACAATTCCGGCGACCATAGGGACGTAAATTCACCGTTCATCCTCCCGAGTGCTTATCCGTTCTCCATGGAGGATTTCTACCAAACGTAGAGCTTCTTGCTCCATGGTGATGACTAGGCGATCTACTTTCCCCTGGAAATAGCGATGGAACAATAGGGCCGGGATAGCCACTGACAAGCCTGCAGCGGTGGTAATTAGGGCAACCGCGATACCGCCAGACATTAAGGCCGGATTGCCAACACCGTGGGTGGAAATGACGTTAAAAGTTTGAATCATTCCAAATACCGTACCAAGTAACCCCAACAAGGGAGCTAACTCTGCGATAGTTCCTAGGGCGTTAAGGAAACGCTCTAAATCTGCCACGACTTGACGTCCGGTTTCTTCAATACTTTCCTTGATGACGTCTCGTGGGCTATAGCGTTGATCCAAGCCCGCTGCCAATAATTGTCCAAGGGGAGAGTGACGGCGAAGCGTGTCGACTTGGGTACCATCCAAGGTATGCGTTGATAGCCATTCCAGTACCCGAGAGACCAGTCGGGGGGGAGCCACGCGACGTCGGCGCAACATCCAACTACGTTCGAGAATAATGGCCATGGCCACTACTGAGCAGCCCAAAATGGGCCACATTAACCAACCACCAGCTTGGACGATTTCCCACACAATTCAGCTCCTTGCTTGTAAGGTCAGAAACACTGAAATTAGGTCTTGGCGCGGTATGATAGTGCATCCCGTTTCCGGGAGAATCACGCCTAGCCCTGCTCTACCCCTTAAGTTTCATTGGCCATGGTCGCTAGGGGCTATGGCGTTTATTCCTGGTTTTTCCAAGAGGCTGGGTGTCGACTATGGTTAATTCCACGGTGATACCATCACAAACACTACCTGCCTGGGGTTGGATTTCGGCTGTTATTGGGCTGGTTGGTGGGGTGGTTGTCGAGGTGATCAGCGGGTTCAGCTTGCAGGGAGGGATCGCTGGGCTAGTACTGGTTGCACTGGGGGGAATGGCAGGACTTTGGAGCAATCGCCAGTTTATTGCGGCTCTTGCTGCTGCCCACCAAAGGGGTTGGGATGAAAGCCAAACCAAAAACGATAATAGCGGAACGGTAGCGGACCTAGAACGTATCTGCCTGGAGGTGCTGCCTATTCTGGCACGCCAAGTGGAAACTTCTCGAAGTCAGACAGAAGAGGCGATTACCAGCCTAGTTGCTCGATTCTCTGCCATTGTGGAGCAATTGCAGCAGGTGATCCTGACCTCTCAGTCTTCCGTTGGGCACCTTACGGATACTTTGCATGGCGATCAGAGTGGGGGATTTGCCCGCAGTGAACAGCGACTGCTTGGCGTAGTAAACAACTTAGGGACTACCCTGGCTAGTAAGGGACGGATGCTCAACGAGGTACGCCAATTAACAGGGCAAATGGAAGTTCTTAATACGATGGCTGTGGATGTGAAAAAAGTTGCCGACCATACCAATCTACTAGCATTGAATGCTGCTATTGAGGCAGCGCGAGCCGGTAACCATGGTGGAGGGTTTGGAGTAGTAGCGGATGAAGTACGCCGCCTATCCCGTCAATCGGGGGAAACAGGCAGAAATATGGGACAACAGGTGGGGATATTGCAGACGGCTGTTGCAACCGTTGTCAGTAGCGCAGAAGAAGCAGCAGCCCAAGAAAATCGCATGATGACAGCCGCCGAGGAAACTATTCGTACTGTATTGTCAGAATTTCGTACAACCACAGGGCGATTAGCGGATTCAGCAAAAGAATTGCGTCAGGTAGGTAGCCATATTGGAGACGAGATTAGTGACGTACTGGTGGCGTTGCAGTTTCAAGATCGAACGAGTCAGATACTGGCTGTGGTGGGAAAAAACCTAACTGCCTTGCGAGATCAAGTACAGGCCCATGCCAGTGCTAGAGAACAAGGAGGTTCCGTGTCTGCCATTAACGTTCAGGAGTGGCTTGCCCACATGGAACTAGGCTATTCTACTAAGGAGCAATATCGCGATCATCACAATAAGATATCCCAACCTCCCGATAATACTGATATCACATTCTTCTGAGAAAACTGCTGATCCCTATGTCGAAAACAATTCTTATTATTGATGACTCACCATCGGTTCGCCAGGTGGCTGCCATTGCCCTACGGGGTGCCGGCTATGAGGTAGTGGATGCTGTGGATGGTAAAGCTGCGTTGGGCAAATTGGATGGGAGGCGGTATCATCTAATTATCACTGATGTCAATATGCCGGTGATGGATGGTATTACTTTTATTAGGGAGGCCAAGAAATTACCTAACTACCGCTTTACACCCATTATGGTACTGACAACAGAATCTGATGAGCGAAAAAAGGAATTGGGGCGAGAAGCGGGCGCTAAAGCTTGGTTGGTTAAACCATTTCAACCAGCCCAATTACTACAAGCTGTGGCCAAATTAATTATGCCTTAATTTTTTCCCAATCCCTGAGGGCTTGTCTTCAATCATGGAGTGCAATCCATGCAGTCGCTTGCTAAAAGTGGGGATACCCACACCGGTGTGGAGCAACAGCAATACTTGAGCTTCGTGGTAGGGGGGGAAACCTACGCTCTCGGAATTTTGGATGTTAAGGAAATTATCGAGTACGGGAGTTTGACCAGAGTTCCCATGATGCCCGGCACTATTCGGGGAGTTATTAACCTACGGGGTAAGGTTGTACCCGTGGTAGATCTGGCAGTGCGTTTTGGCGGAGGAGCCACTGAACTTAGTCGACGTACTTGCATCGTCATCGTCGAGGTGGATGCTGGAGAAGAACGCCACGACATGGGGGTAATGGTGGATGCAGTCAATGAGGTATTGGACATTACCTCAAGCGATATTCAACCTCCTCCCACCTTTGGCTCGCGGATCCGAACCGATTTTATTCGGGGTATGGGGCGGGTTAGTGAGCGCTTTGTAGTATTGCTAGATGTGGGGCGAGTGTTGTCAGTGGAAGAGCTGTCCCAGGCTCGAGCTTTAGCCGCTGCAGGGGTTTGAGATGAACGTCACCAGCCAGTGGCAAGGGCAACACTGCACCCTGAAGGTGGAACAGGAGATGGCTATTCACACGGCAGCAGCCATCAAAGATGCGCTGTTCGAACCGTTAGCAGAAGCCACCACCTTGACCTTGGATCTCTCCCAAGTAACCGAATTAGACACTGCTGGGGTGCAGTTGCTACTACTGCTGCATCGTGAGGTGCTACGTCGCAAGCTGACCTGGAAATTATTACCGGTCAGTCAAGCAGTAGACGAAGTTATCAGTCTTTATCAATTGCGCCCAATATTATGTGA
>CAWUNB010000213.1:0-4028 GCA_963923745.1 uncultured Thiotrichales bacterium | reverse complement strand
GGAGATGTGTATAAGAGACAGCCCCAACCCCAACCAGGTCCACCCCACCAAGCTTGCGCGGATTGGATTGGGGCCAGCGAGGAAGCGCCCACTAGGGTGGCGATGGCTATAGCGCGTGACAGTTTTTTCATGGCGATCTCCTTTTGCTTCGGATGACATAAATGGGGAGCTGGCCTATTTCGATTGGTTAGGTAGCCCCCAGGCCGCTAGTGGCACTGACAGTATTTCAGTCAACGCGAATATAACGACTTGCTAATGTTATAGATCCGACGGCAAGGGAGACGCAAGCACCCCGTTTGGGATAAAACAATTTGTTAAACCCCAAACGGGATACAACAGACTAGTTAATGCGAGGATCCAACGAACCCGAGCGGTAACGTTTGGCCATCGCTTCTAACGAAATAGCACGCAATTTGGAACCCTGACCACTGGTACCAAAAGCTTCATAACGTAGCCGGCAAATGTCCTTCATGGCTTTGGTAGCCGCTTTCAGATACTTGCGCGGATCGAATTCCTTGGGATTCTCCGCCAGGAACTTACGCACCGCACCGGTGGAAGCCATACGCAAATCGGTATCAATGTTGACCTTGCGGACACCGTGCTTGATGCCTTCCTGAATTTCTTCTACCGGCACGCCGTAGGTCTGACCCATATCGCCGCCGTAGTTATTAATGATGGCCAGCCAATCCTGGGGCACCGAGGAAGAACCGTGCATCACCAAGTGGGTGTCAGGGATACGGGCATGAATTTCTTTGATGCGGTTGATAGCCAGAATGTCCCCGGTGGGTGGACGGGTGAATTTGTAGGCCCCATGGCTAGTACCAATGGCGATGGCCAGGGCATCTACTTTGGTATCTCGCACAAAACGGGCGGCTTCTTCCGGATCGGTGAGGAGCTGAGAATGATCTAGGCTGCCTTCAGCGCCTACGCCGTCTTCTTCACCCGCCATACCGGTCTCTAGGGAACCCAAGCAACCCAATTCCCCTTCCACGGATACGCCGCAAGCATGAGACAAATCGGCGACCGAGCGGGTAGTGGCCATGTTGTATTCATAGGAAGACGGAGTCTTCTGGTCTTCTAACAGGGAGCCATCCATCATCACTGAGGAAAAACCCAGTTGGATGGATTGGAAACATACCCCAGGAGAGGCCCCGTGATCCTGGTGCATGCACACCGGAATATGGGGGTATTGTTCGATCGCCGCTTCGATCAGGTGACGCAGAAACGGGGCCCCGGCGTAGCTACGGGCTCCCGCTGAGGCTTGCACGATAACCGGGCTATCCGTCTCATCGGCAGCCTGCATGATGGAATGCATTTGTTCCATGTTATTAACGTTAAAGGCGGGCACGCCATAACCGTATTCGGCGGCGTGGTCTAGCATCTGGCGAAGGGAAATTAGGGCCATGCTTCTCTCCTGGGTTGGTTGGGACTAAGGGATACAAAAAGGGGCTGAGGTAAAGGCAGAACAGTTAGGTGTCCTGAGGTGTTACCATTTCCCCAACTCGAACAATTTTCATGGCGTTGGTACCACCGTGGACACCCACTAGATCACCTTTAGTGATAATAACTAAATCCCCCGGTTCGACTTCTCCCCGCCGCACCAATTCTTCCACGGCTTCAAAGTTGACTCGAGGATGATCAGTACTGGTCGGTTGGAATCTCACTGGATAGACCCCGCGATAAAGGGTCACTTTACGGCGAGTTTGTCGGTGGGGAGTCAGAGCGTAAATAGGAATACCCGAGCCAATACGGGACATCCATAAAGGCGTAGAACCCGATTCCGTCAAGGCTACAATCGCCTTTACCCCCAAATGATTAGCGGTGTACATAGTGGCCATCGCGATAGCTTCATCCATGCGGGTGAAATGTTGATTCACCCGATAATCCGTTGCCGTAGACATGCGCTGTTTTTCCGCGCCCCGACAAATACGGTCCATAGCGGCCACGGCCTTGTCTGGATATTTGCCAACAGCGGTTTCAGCGGACAGCATCACCGCATCGGTTCCATCCAGTACCGCATTGGCCACATCGAACACTTCGGCCCGAGTTGGAATTTGGCTATGGATCATGGATTCCATCATTTGGGTGGCGGTAATGACCACTTTATCCATGCTGCGGGCCAAACGGAGAATACGTTTCTGCACGCCCGGCAATTCGGCATCACCGATTTCTACGCCCAAATCGCCTCGGGCAATCATGATGGCGTCAGACGCGGCAATGATTTCGTCGAGGGACTTCAGGGCCTCGGCCCGCTCTATCTTGGCCATAATGCCGCCGTGGCCGCCAGCCGCTCGTAGCAAGCGCCGGGCTTCTTCCAGATCGTCTGCGGTACGGGGAAAGGACACGGCGAGATAATCGGCTTGGATGGCCGCCGCGACTTGAATATCGGCTCGATCTTTTTCGGTGAGGGCCGGTGCCGATAATCCACCGCCCTGGCGGTTAATCCCCTTGTTATTGGATAACTCGCCTCCGACTACGACCTGAGTCTGAATCTCCGGGCCATTCACCGCTTCCACGGTGAGCACAATACGCCCGTCATCCAGCAGCAGAGTGTCGCCCCGTTGGACATCTTGGGGCAGGGTTTTAAAGGTGAGTCCAACCCGCTCTTCGGTACCGGCGTCGTAGGGATGAGCGGCGTCGAGGATAAAACGCGCCCCTTCCTGTAGTTCTACTTTGCCGTTGATGAAGCGGTCAATGCGAATTTTTGGACCCTGTAGGTCCGCCATAACCCCGACGTGGCGTCCCAAGTCTCGAGCGAGTTGACGGACTTGTTCAACCACAGCAGCGTGGTGGGCCAAATCACCGTGGGAAAAATTGATGCGGACGACGTCGACACCGGCTTGGATAACTCGCTCCAAAACCTTGGGATCGGCGGTAGCCGGCCCAAGAGTAGCCACAATTTTTGTTCTTCTTAGCACAGACTCTCCCAAAATCCTGACTAACTAACAGGGAGCGTCGGCCCTGCCGACGCCCCAGCAACAGGTTATTAACCCTTAGCCCGTTCTTCCAAAATAGCCACGGCGGGTAAGGTCTTGCCTTCCAAATACTCCAGGAAAGCACCACCAGCGGTGGAGATGTAGGACACCTGATCGTAGATGTCGTACTTTTGAATGGCGGCGATGGTGTCACCGCCCCCAGCCAGGGTGAAGGCTTTAGTCGCGGCAATGGCTTCGGCTACTTTCTTAGTGCCGTCACCAAATTGGTCGAATTCAAACACGCCCACCGGACCATTCCACACCACGGTACCGGCCTGCATGATGATGTCCACCAGGGCCTGAGTGCTGGCCGGGCCAATATCAAAGATCATGTCGTCGTCCTGAACGGCGTCCGCGCCCTTGAGCACAGCCGGTTCAGCGGCGTCAAATTTCTTGCCTACCACCACGTCAGTAGCCACGGGAATGGTGGCTCCCCGCGCGGTCATCTTGGTCATCAGCGCCTGAGCGGTAGGAATCAGATCGCTTTCACACAACGATTTGCCGATGCCCTGGCCGGTTGCCGCGAGGAAAGTATTGGCAATACCGCCGCCGACGACCAACTGGTCGACTTTTTCTGACAAAGATTCCAGCACCGTCAACTTGGTGGAAACTTTGGAACCACCGACGATGGCGACCATGGGACGGGCGGGATTGGCGAGAGCCTTATCCAACGCATCCAATTCTTCTGTTAGCAGCAAACCGGCACAGGCCACTGGCGCGTATTGGGCCACGCCGTGGGTGGAGGCTTCGGCGCGGTGAGCGGTACCAAAGGCATCCATAACGAAGATGTCACATAGAGCGGCATACTTCTTGGCCGTCTCTTCTTTGTTCTTCTTCTCGCCCTTATTAATGCGGCAATTTTCCAGCAACACCACTTCACCGGGGGCGACGTCAAAACCGCCGTCAACCCAATCCCGAATCACTCGCACCGGCTGACCCAGTTTGGCCGTCATGACATCGGCGACGGGTTGCAGCGAATTTTCTTGAGAAAACTCGCCTTCCGTGGGCCGTCCCAGATGGGAGGTCACCATGACCCGAGCACCGGCTTTACGG
>CAWUNB010000212.1:0-4036 GCA_963923745.1 uncultured Thiotrichales bacterium | reverse complement strand
GTAACGCTGGCAACTATCGCCTCGACTGCAACCACTCTGCATCATGAGATCAGCAAATCCTTCGATACCACGAATGCTTACAGTACCCTGCCCCTCTAGTTGGCTTAGCAACCACTGTTGCTCTCGGTATTGGTAACGCTGACGAAGTGAGTGGATTTGCTTCGATGGCGGTTCAACCACCCTAGCTGGGGGAGGTAAAGCTACAGGAAGCAGTGTGTATGAGGGAGGCTGGGTTGGTATCCGCCATCCCATCACAACGGTCAAGAGAACACCCGGTAAGGCTAAGCCCAAAGCCACCAGCAGAAGCTGAAAGGTCCGATCGTTTACTCCATCCAGGGATAGCTGTAAGCGAATTTGCCCCAATGGAGGTTGGCCCTCTAGTCGCCCAGGCGGGCGAATGCTATGGCGCAACAAAAAGCCATTTACTGGAGGAGAATCACTTGTTAGTTCGCCTCGCCCGGCATTAGCCAGCAACCGACCATCGCTATCGACAATGGTGGCAGAGTACACAGCAGGATCTTCCAGCACGCCTAGCAACAGCGTTTGTAGCAAACTCGTATCTCGCTGGATCAATGCAGGCAACGTTTCTTGGACAAGATGCTGAATGCGATTCTGCCCCCGCGCTAGCAGGACACGTTGTTCTTCGTCCCGCCAGGCGCTGGCTAAATAAGCGGTAGGAGGAAGAACAGCAAGCAAACTCCCCATGAAGAGAAGCGACCACCAGGGCATTCTGGTTCTATAAGCCATGATTTAAAAACTCCAGTCTCTGGCATATCTACTGCATGGTATCGGCCTTCTATCGCTAAGATGCACCCTCAACCAGGTCTACCCCATGGATATTCGTTTGGAGACTATCCTCGCCCTTGAGCTCCCCTATCGAGAGGAGCTCAAACTTTATCGCACTGTTTTTGACGGTGGACCAGGTCCCCGAGTCGCTGTGACGGCAGGTATCCACGGCGACGAGTTAGAAGGGCTTTACCTTTGCCACCGCATAGCCGCTTGGCTGGAAGAACTAAAAATCCGCCGACCGGATGCACTGCGGGGACGGGTTGAGCTCTATCCCGCCCTCAATCCGCTAGGACTGGATACCTTGACCCGCACCGTCCCAGTGTTCGATTCTGATCTCAATCGTAGTTTTCCCGGCCATTCCCAAGGCCTCCTACCTCAACGCATGGCTGCTGCTACCTTGGCTAGTTTGGCTGGTTGCGCCTTGGTAGTAGACGTCCACGCCAGTAACATCTATCTCCGGGAAATTCCCCAAGTTCGCATTGCTGAGGAGTTTCGCGACACCTTGGTTCCTTTGGCGGAACGGATGAATCTGGATGTGATCTGGCTTCACGGGGCTGTCACCGTACTAGAGGCTACTATTGCCCATAGTCTTAACAGCACTGGCGTTTCCTGCTTGGTGGTAGAGATGGGGGTTGGGATGCGCATTACCCCAGCCTTTATCGATCAGTTATTGATTGGCTTACTCAATGTTTGGCGGGATTTAGGCGTTTTAGCCCCGGATTTACCACTGCCGGATCTAACCCACCAGCCACTGCTGGCAGACGGTAGTAACGTGCATTACCTCAATGCTGCCACCTCTGGCATGTTTGTTCCCTGCGTCGACCACTGGAAGGCGGTCACTCAAGATCAATTGCTGGGAACTATTGTTTCTCCCCACCAAGGGGAAACCTTGGCAGAAGTGCGCTCCCCCGTGGATGGTGTGCTGTTCACGCTGCGGGAATACCCTTTGGTTTATGAAGGATCCCTCATGGCTCGCATCATGGCCCAGGAGGTTAGCCATGGCTGAGCGCACGCTGCTATCCATGACGGCTCCTCTGCGGGAAGATTTTGCCATTCCTTACCACGACATTGGCGACCCCCAACGCCGTCCCCGGGCGGCTTTTGTCGCTGGGGTCTCTGGAACGGAGATTAATGGCATTTTCGTATTGGCTCGGTTGGCTTCGTTTTTAGCCAATGTGGCAGCGGGCGGTCACCCCACCCAGCAGCTAACAGAGCGGGTATTGGTTGTACCTGCGGTTAATCTGTTGGGGGTTAACACCCGCAGTGGTCCGTGGCCATTTGATCGCACCAACATTAATCGGATGTTTCCCGGCTATGACGCTGGCGAGACCACCCAACGGGTCGCTTGGGCGTTGTTATCTGCCACTCGGGATGCCCATTACCGAATTGATGTACGTAGCTCCAACTTAGATTTCGAAGAACTACCCCAAGTCCGCCTTTATGAACCCCGCAGTGAAGAGCGGGAAGATGCCTGTTTGTTTGGTTTACCAGCGGTTATTGAGCGCCCCATCAACCGGCTTTACACCAGTACCCTCACCTACGCTTGGCGGGCCTACGGCGGGGAAAACTTTGTGGTTCAAGCGGGTCAGGCGGGTTATTTGCAGCGTCATCACAGCGAGCGACTATTTCGAGCCTTAGTGGCCTTCCTCCAGCGTACCGGCATTTTGCGGGGCCCCGAATTGTCTCAAGAGGAGGAAGACCTGCACTACTTTGGACCACGTCAAGCGGTCCCTCTGTTGGCCGAACGGGCCGGTATGTTCGTTTCTCGGTTAGATGTTGGGGTTTGGATTCAAGCCGGGGATGTTATTGGCCATATCTATGACGCTTTTGATGGCAGCATCCGGGCAGAGGTACGGGCCCCCGTTGCCGGGTTGCTGACCGGGCTACGTCGCCAGCCTTTACTGTGTCAGGGTGATTTGATGGCTCGCCTTCATACCCTGCGCCCGGTAGCGGATATTCATGATGAGCACCTTCACGATCAAGGGCAATGATATTGCTCCCAGCTAACCACCAGTTCTATTCATTTGCCGCTGAATAATCACCGGCCCCCCCAGAGTAAAGGAGTGACCCTGGGGTTTTTGGGCCAGGGCGGTGACGATAGTCTGTTGCAAACGAGTAACGTCTCCCGGATAGCTACGCAGGATCTGACGTAAATCCACCGATTGCTCTTGCCCCAAACACAGTAAAAGTCGGCCTTCAGTTGTTACCCGTACCCGATTGCAATCACTACAAAAGTTATGACTGTGAGGGGAAATAAATCCGACTCGGGTGTTACTACCTACTATTTGCCAATAACGGGCTGGCCCGGTTAGCGAGGGGGCAGTAGCCACCAAAGGGAAATGGCTACTAATGACTTGATAGGCCTCTTCATTGCTGTAATAAAGCGCTGCTCGGTCATGATCACTACTATTACCTACCGGCATTTCCTCAATAAAGGCAATATCCATCCCCCGTTGTAAAGCGTATTCCACTAGAGAAACCGCTTCTGGCGCATTACGCCCCCGCAGTAGTACGGCATTAATACGCAAACGACGAAATCCTGCTTGGCAAGCGGCTTCAATACCGGCTAATACAGTAGCTAATTCACCATGGCGAGTCATTGCGTGAAAAAGAATGGGATCCAATGTATCTAAACTAATATTAATCCGGGTTACTCCTGCTTGAGCTAAAAGTAAAGCAAAACGAGTTAACTGGGATCCATTCGTAGTAATAGCAAAATCAGCCAAATTTAATTGGCCAATTTGCTGAACAAGCCATAACATATTACGACGAACTAGGGGTTCTCCTCCGGTGATGCGAACTTTATTAACCCCTAATTCACTAAACGCCTGCACCAATAACAAATGTTCTTCCAAAGTTAATAACTGTTCTCGAGGAAGAAAAGTTGTCTGCTCTTCCATACAATAGACGCAACGGAAATCACACCGATCGGTAAGAGATAACCGTAGGTAGTTTATCCGTCGTCCAAAAGAATCAATTAAAGAAGAATTCATTACCATATTCTTGCTACATCGCCCACTAACACTGGCATTTTTAATTTTTCCTTATCAATAATTCGTCCTTTTGCACTATCACTGGAAATAGTTTCCAGTGAAAATTCACCCTTCGCTTCCAATTTTTCAAATTGTTCTCCTTCCTGGGTAAGATGATAATCTCGTCCATAAATCAATAGAGTATCTCCAACATGTAATCCAGCACGGCGTCCAGCGTCTATGTAAATACCTGTTTGATCAACACTAACAATTCG
>CAWUNB010000211.1:0-4047 GCA_963923745.1 uncultured Thiotrichales bacterium | reverse complement strand
GACCCAGCAAGGCGGCCATGGCCCCTTCACCCTCGGGTACCGCCTCCTGCATATAGCGCCCCCGATCTGCGACCAGGGCAACAGCTTGGGCAAAATCCAAAGCTCCCGCACACACCAGAGCCGTGTATTCCCCCAGGCTGTGACCGGCCATCTGAGTTGGCAACGGCCCACCTTGGGCACGCCACATCCGCCACACCGCCACCCCCGCCGCCAACATGGCCGGTTGAGTACGGGCGGTTTGATTGAGATCGGCCTCGGGTCCGTCTTGGGTCAACTGCCACAGGTCATAGCCCAGTACGGCAGAAGCCTCGGCATAAGTTTCCTGGACCTGGGGATAGGCCGCCGCTAAAGGCTGCAACATACCCACCGACTGGGAACCCTGACCAGGGAAGACGAAACCCAGGGTAGGATAAATAGGAGAAGTCATGGAAATCGTCCCGTCCTAGCCAATTTTTGTAGAGTGCGGATCCGCTAGTAACTCACCAGGGCCGAGCCCCAAGTGAAACCACCGCCGAAAGCCTCCAGCAACAACACATCACCTCGGCGGATACGGCCATCCCGCACCGCTACATCGAGGGCCAACGGCACAGAAGCAGCGGAAGTATTACCGTGCTCTCCCACCGTCATTACCACCCGTTCCATGGGAAGCCCTAATTTCTTAGCAGTTGCTTCGATGATGCGGGTGTTAGCCTGATGGGGCACCAGCCAGGTAACATCGCTCTTCTGTAGTCCATTAGCTGCCAAAGTTTCATCCACGATGCCGCCTAACATCCGCACAGCGTGGCGAAACACTTCGTTCCCCTGCATCAACATATAACCACCGGATTGTTGCAAACGGTCGTAGCCTTGACCAATGCCCCAGGGGACTGTCAGCAAATCCTTATGGCGACCATCGGCGTGGATATGAGTGGACAATATGCCCGGCGTCTCATCAGCTGCCAGGACCACCGCACCAGCTCCATCACCGAACAGCACGCAAGTCCCCCGATCATGCCAATCGAGAATTCGGGAATAGGCTTCTGCGCCCACTACCAGAGCACAGCGCACACTACCGGAACGGATGTACTGATCAGCAATGGACAAGGCATAAATGAACCCAGTACACACTGCCTGAATATCAAAAGCCGGACAGCCGTGGACATCCAAGCGATCTTGGAGCAAGCAGGCGGTAGAGGGATAAACCCGATCCGGGGTAGTAGTCGCAACAATGATTAAATCCAGGGCAGCAGCAGGCACTCCGGCCATGGCTAAAGCCGCTCGGGCCGCCTGTTCTGCTAGATCACTGGTTCCCTGGTCTGGTGCAATGATATGTCGTTCGTAAATACCCGTGCGCTCCCGAATCCATTCGTCCGTGGTATCTACCATTTTCTCCAACTCGGCGTTGGTAAGAATTTTTTCTGGTAAATAACCACCGGTACCAATAATGCGCGACCGCGTCATGCCCCTTGTCGCTGCGACAGCAGCGCCCCCAAATGTTCGCTAATACGTTCCGGTACAGCCTGCCGTACTTCCTGAACTGCTGCCCGGATAGCATGGGCAAAGGAAAATGCATCAGCGGATCCATGGCTTTTTACCACGATGCCCCGCAGCCCCAACAGGCTGGCTCCGTTATAGCGCCGAGGATCGACTCGATCCCGCAGGGCACGCAACACAGGCCGTGCGATTAACCCAGCCAGGCGTGTAAATAAAGTGCGATTGAACTCGCCCTTTAGGTAGTGGGTAATCATTTGGGCCACACCTTCGCTGGTTTTCAGCGCCACATTGCCCACAAAGCCATCACACACCACCACATCCGCTGTACCCCGGTAAATATCCGTTCCTTCGACAAATCCTATGTAATTAAGGTCACTGGCGGTGAGTAATTTTGCCGCTTCTTTCACGCGCTCATTGCCCTTAATTTCTTCTTCGCCAATATTCAGCAAACCCACTGACGGATTAGGCCGACCATCCACCGCACTGGCCAGTACCGCCCCCATCACGGCGAATTGGAACAGGTGCTCGGGATCGCAATCCACGTTGGCTCCTAAATCCAACATCAGGGCATGCCCCCGAATAGTGGGCAACGCTGCAGCGATGGCGGGTCGGTCAATACCCGGCAGCGTCTTTAGCACGTAGCGGGCAGTCGCCATTAGAGCGCCGGTATTACCGGCACTAACACAGGCATTGGCCTTGCCATCCTTGACCAAATTAATGGCCACTCGCATTGAAGAATCTTTCTTACTGCGTAGCGCACTGGAGGGCAATTCATCCATTTCTACCCGCTGGGACGCTGGATGAATCGTCAAACGCCCCCCCACCGTGGCCTGATGGCGGGCCAATTCAGCCGTGACCTCTTCTTCCTTTCCTACCAATATCAGCTGTAAACCCGGCATCTCCGCCAGGACTTGGAGGGCTGCCTCCACCACCACGGGTAGACCCCGGTCTCCCCCCATGGCATCCAGCGCGATGATCGGGTTCAAGGGGGGCTACTCGCTCTTGTCGCTGGCAATGACCTGACGACCCCGGTAAAAACCATCGGGGCTGATATGGTGACGGCGGTGATTTTCCCCACTGTTGGGCTCCACCGATAGAGGGGGATTCTTCAGGTGATCGTGGGAACGCTGCATACCCCGCTTCGAGGGGGATTTTCTATTTTGGGGAACGGCCATGGCTAACTCCAATGCAAGGTGAATAGGGGTAAAAAACGATATCGACAGGGTCGCTAGCTATTTCGATAGATGTCCCTTTAACCCTTGCAAGACAGCAAAAGGGTTGGGACGTTGGTCGAGTTCCTCTAGAGCCTCCGTTTCGCCAGGGCCGTAATTCGACACCTGATCGCGAGCAGGACATACCGCCAGGGGGTGGAAGGCAACCACTGGGAGCTCCAAAATTAATTCATCTTCCACTATGTCCCTGAGAGCTACTGTTCCATCAGGGGCAACTACCAGTGGTTCATAGCAATCGGGCAAATCTGCCACTTGGTCAGGATTTAAAATAACACCCAAGGAAATATCCCGATTTACTGACCAACTCACCGGTCGAAGACAGCGCTGGCAGGTCAAGGGTAAACGGGTTGCTACCTGGCCAGTGACCACCGCTCGATCCCCGCTCATCCCAAAAGAGAGTTGAAAAGTGACTTCTCCCGTGGCGCTATGAAGCGAGGAAACAAGCCGATCTAGTGCGGCCAGCGGATAGCTACCGGCCAACTCAGCTTGTTGCTCAGCGAGACGCTGCGGATCGATATAGTGGGGCAGTGACATAAGCGGGGGAGTGTAATAAAGCAAGGCTTGCTGTGTCAAAAAGGGCTATGGTTTCCACCAACAAGTTTTCCTTGCCCTATCTTTATTTTGCAGTGCAATAGCAGCCACTGGATCCTGCAGCTACAATTGATGTCACCACTTATCCCGGAGCCTCGATGAGCCTTGCTATCAAGAAGATCCTGATCGCCAATCGCGGCGAAATCGCGGTGCGTATCGCCCGCGCCTGCGCGGAGATGGGCATCAAGTCGGTAGCCATCTACGCAGACGCTGATCGCCACGCCCTCCACGTCAAAAAGGCCGATGAGGCCTACAACCTTGGTCCCGATACCGTGGCAGGTTATCTTAACGCCCACCGTATCGTTAATTTAGCCGTAGCAACCGGTTGTGATGCCCTGCATCCGGGCTACGGTTTTCTCTCGGAAAATCCCCAACTCGCGGACATTTGTGAACGTCGGGGTATTCGCTTTATTGGCCCTAACGCCGAAGTTATCCAACGGATGGGCGATAAAACCGCCGCCCGCCAAGCCATGATCGCCGCCGGTTTACCGGTAACGCCAGGCACGGATGGTAATTTACAGAGCTTGGATGACGCCTTAGCCAAAGCCGAGCAGTTTGGCTATCCCGTCATGCTCAAGGCGACATCAGGCGGCGGTGGTCGTGGTATTCGCCGCTGCGATACCGAAGCGGATTTGCGGCGTAGCTATCAGCGGGTTATCTCCGAAGCCACCAAGGCGTTTGGCAGTGCCGAAGTATTCATGGAGAAGTGCATCGTCTGTCTCTTATACACATCTGACGCTGCCGACGATAC
>CAWUNB010000210.1:0-4068 GCA_963923745.1 uncultured Thiotrichales bacterium | reverse complement strand
CTAACCGGCTGTCGGTGGCCGCCGTGGAAGGGAAATTGGCGACCCGAGCCGATGCTGCTAAACATCAAGGGGATTTCCGTAAGATTGTCCAAGGGGTAAATGACACCCTGGACGCGGTAATTGGTCCCCTTAACGTAGCAGCCAATTACGTCGATCGCATCGCCAAGGGCGACATCCCTGACAAAATTAGCGATAGCTATAACGGTGATTTCAATACTATCAAGAATAATCTCAATACCTGTATTGATGCTGTCAACGCGCTGGTGGCAGATGCCAACCTGCTATCGGTGGCAGCGGTAGAAGGTAAGCTGGCGACTCGCGCTGATGCTGCAAAGCATCAAGGAGACTTCCGTAAGATTGTCCAAGGGGTAAATGACACCCTAAACGCGGTGATTGGTCCTCTCAACGTAGCGGCCAATTACGTCGATCGAATTTCCAAAGGCGACATCCCGTCCAAGATCACCGATAACTACAACGGTGACTTCAATACCATCAAAAATAACCTTAACACTTGCGTTGACGCAGTGAACGCACTGGTGGCCGATGCCAATCGGTTATCAGTCGCAGCAGTAGAAGGCAAATTGGCGACCCGCGCCGATGCCGCCAAGCATCAAGGGGACTTCTGTAAGATTGTCCAAGGCGTCAACGATACTCTAGACGCGGTGATTGGACCCCTCAACGTCGCAGCCAATTATGTCGATCGGATTTCCAAGGGGGATATCCCCACCCCCATTACCGATAGCTACAACGGCGATTTCAATACCATCAAGAATAACCTCAACACCTGTATCAATGCAGTTAACGCTTTGGTGGCAGACGCTAACATGTTGTCTAAAGCGGCGGTGGAGGGGAAATTGGCAACTCGGGCGGATGCAACCAAGCACCAAGGAGACTTCCGCAAGATCGTTCAAGGGGTAAACGATACGTTGGATGCAGTAATTGGACCTCTTAACGTAGCGGCTAACTATGTAGACCGTATCGCTAAGGGAGATATTCCCGCCAAGATCATCGATAACTACAACGGTGATTTCAATACCATCAAAAACAACCTCAATACTTGTATTGATGCCCTCAACGCCATCGTTACTGATGCAGCTACCCTATCTCAAGCCATTGTGGATGGGGATCTCAACCGCCAGACCGATGCTTCCAAGTATCAAGGCGATTACCGCAAAGTTATCGAAGCCTTCGAGAAAGCCTTTGTTGGTCTGAATAACACTTTCTACCAAATCGTCGATGCTGTGGAGCAAGTGGGTCAGGCTGCTGAGCACTTGAATGTGGCTTCCCAGAACATGGCTTCCACTTCGGAAGAGCAATCCTCTGCCGTAGAGGAGGTAACTTCCAGCTTGGAAGAAACCGACTCTCAGGTGAAAGCCAATACTGACGCTGCCAACACCGCCAACCAACTGGTAATGGGCACCTCTCAGGCAGCCAATGCCGGTCACTCCAAGATGGAAGAGATGAGCCGAGCCATGAGCGATATCAATGGCTCAGCCCAGAACATTGCCAAGATCATCAAGGTGATTGATGAGATCGCTTTCCAAACCAACCTGTTAGCCCTTAATGCAGCAGTGGAAGCGGCCCGTGCCGGGCAACATGGTCGGGGTTTCGCTGTTGTTGCCCAGGAGGTGCGTAATCTGGCTGGACGGAGTGCTAAGGCCGCACGGGAAACGGCAGAACTCATCGAGAGCTCGGTTAAACAGGTAGCTACCGGAGTTGGTATTGCTAAGGAAACCAGTGAAGCCCTCAATCAGATCGTCACCAACGTGGTGAAGGTACGGGATTTAGTTGGAGAGATTGCCGCTGCCAGTGTTGAACAATCACGGGGGGTATCCCAGATTAATGCGGCTATGAGTCAGGTGGCTAAAGCCGCTCAAGAGGGTAGCCAGCAATCAGAAGAATTAGCTTCTTCTTCCTCGGAATTGGCCAATTTGGCGGGACGGATGCGGGATGAAGTGCGCCATTTCCGGCTACGGGAGCGCAAAGCAGCGGCTGGGGCAGCTGCCTTAGGACTGGAAGGGTTGACTCCGGAACTATTGGCCCAACTCAAAGCACTACTGGCTGCCCAGAGCCATCCCGCAGCACCACCGGCCTCCCGTTCTTCCACCACTGGCGCCGGTCGCCGTTCCCCCAAATCTATTTTGCCCCTCGACCACGATGAACGGGGCTTTGGTAATTTTTAGGGTCAATTTCTTAAAGTTTGGAGATTGGTGCGATGAGCTACGATGTAATGATTGTGGATGATGCGGTAATGATGCGGACAGTGGTGGCTAATCTGGTCCGCACCATGCCGGAATTCAAAATTGTTGCTACTGCTGAAAACGGCAAAAAGGCGCTGGAGTTATTGGGTAAGTTTCCGGATATCAAAATTATTCTGTTGGATATTGAAATGCCGGAAATGGATGGGCTGGAATTTTTACGCCATGCCAAGTTACGGACTCGAGCTAAGATCGTTGTGCTGTCATCGGTAGCCGTAGCTGGCTCTCCCCAGGCGGCTAAAGCGCGGGAATTGGGAGCGGACGCCATTGTGACCAAACCTTCGGGGGCTGTGTCCTTCGATCTGGCCCAGAAACGGGGCAGTGAGTTAGGACAAATCATGAAACGTTTGGTGGGAGCGGCCTAATCATTCCGCTCTGGTCGTTCCACTGAAGCCCAGGGGGGAGCATGTCCGACGAATTAACGGAGATCTGGGATCTTTATTTAGACGACGGTAGTCAATCGCTGGACACCATTGAAGGGGTGTTAACGGCCAGTCGGGAAGAGGCGGCTAAACCGGAAGCCATTGCCTCCTTATTCCGGGCTATGCACACGTTTAAAGGAAATTCCCGAGTCCTAGGACTTCAAGTCATTGAATCCCGCGCCCACCTAGCAGAGGACCTGATTGGGTTGGTGCGGGATGAAGGCGTCCCCCTGGATGGGGAAATGGTGGAATTGCTGTTGGAGGCTGCTGATGCCCTACGGGGGATGATGGAACAGGCTCAAGCCAATCGACAGGATGTGGCAGAAGATCCCACTGCCGATTTGGTTGCCCGTATGGGGGACAAGTTACAACGTTGCCGTCAAGGAGAAGGGGGGGAGAGCGTGAGCCCTCCTCCGGAGCCTGAATTCAATGATGCAGTGGTGTTTGACTCCGCCCCTAGCAATAACCTGGCGGCGGATCCCCTATATCGGCAAATCTTTGCCGATATGGCTCGGGATAGCCTCCAGCTCTTAGCACAGACCTTTACTCATTACCCAACAGATACTGCGGCTAATCACAGTGCAATTGTGGCTGAAGCCGAGCGATTGCGTTTTGCAGCAGAACAAATTGGTCTGGAAAGCTGGTCTCGGCTTCTTGGGGAATTGTTAACTGCTCCCTCCACCGCTGAGGAAGTCCTTCACCAAGGGCTAGCCAGCCTGCAGGAGTTGTTCCAACAGGACTTTGGTCCCCTCTCCTCCTCCACCGCTGTAGCTGAGGAAGTGCAGTCGGAACCTCTCGAGGTCGCGGTGGAAAAACCCGCCATGGGAGAAACAGAAGAAGGGGTGTTACGGCTTGCCTGTGCCCAAGGGGTTTTTGAAACCCTACTGGCTTTGGGCAATGCCCTCGAGGAGATCCACCACCATCAGGCAGTGCCGACCCATTGTCAGGAAGTCGATGGCCTGCTCCACCAGATTTACCGTGCTTGTTGCTACTACGGTATGGATACTGCCGCCCACCTAACGATGGCACTGGTGGATTTATTTGCCCGCATTCGATCGGGGCAAATGGAAGCGGACGGATTGTTGATCCATATCGTCAAATCCTTCATCGCCGCCATGGAACGGGTATTTGAAGTAGCTAGCGTCGGCAATGAACCAGATATGGCGGCGGTAGAAGCCCTGTTCCAGGAAGCTGCTGGTGTTGCTTTTTCTGCCGGTGGCACAGTGCCCTCTTCTGTTATTGAAACCCGGCTGGGTTTGCCCCGTTCTTTCCACAAAGTACTAACTCCAGAAAGCGTAAATAGCGCCCTGGGAGCCCTGGAGACTGGGCAACACTTCTATATTGCTGTCTCTTATACACATCTCCGAGCCCACGAGACCAGAGAGGAT
>CAWUNB010000209.1:0-4081 GCA_963923745.1 uncultured Thiotrichales bacterium | reverse complement strand
CATCCCTGAGCGGTAGTTCATGTGTATGGCGTAGAACTTGTGTTGAAGTATTAGGTGGATGGAATGCAACAACGGTAACCGAGGATGTGGATTTAGGCTATAGGGCTCAATTAGGTCATTGGAAATATGCCTATCTACGGGATGTGGTCTCTATGTCGATATTACCGGAAACAATCAGTTCGTTCCGTGTTCAGCGGGAACGATGGGGACGAGGGCTCATTCACAGTAGTTTCAAACATGTCCAGCAAATGTTTTATCAGCCAATGCCGGTAATGAGGAAGCTGCATGGGATTTCTATGATGTTTTCTTCGATGCTATTGGCTTCTATCTATTTATTAATTCTATTAAGTTTGCCGCTTAATTATTTAGTCGATTTTGAAGGATCTCAAATTCACTGGGTGGCGTTAATTTTTTTTGGCTTAGTAGCCATTTGGGGTTTGGATAATGCTTTTGGCGCACGTAAGGGTGCGCGACTTGAAAAAATACCAAGTATTTACGGTACGTTATGGAATACCTATTTATATGTTGCCATGTTTTTACCTATGGCGTGGTATTATTTTGTAGGTGGTATTCGTGCCTTATTTGGAGTGCAGGGTGATTTTCATCGTACTCCCAAAAGTAAAGAAGAGCACTCTTCAAATACTTCTCCTATTAATAATATTCTGTTAATTGGGGAAATATTTACTTTTTTTTATTCACTATTGGCTATTGGAATAGCCTACTATCAAGGAAATTACTTTCTGCTACCATTAGACTTCACTGTAGCAGTAGGTTTTGGAATGGTCCTTTATTGGTCATGGCAGGAATAAGTTTTTCTATGAACACAATTGATGCAAAACACATTTTAGTAACTGGGGCTACAAGTGCTATTGGTGGTGCATTGGTGGACATTTATGCACAACCCGGCGTGATTTTTTATCTACATGGTCGCAACAAGGCCAAATTGGTAGAAGTGGCTGAACGGGCTCGACAAAAAGGAGCACAAGTAACTACACAATGCTTAGATGTACGGGATTTTACTGCATTGCGGAATTGGCTAACCAATTTAACCGTATTGGATCTCGTGATTATTAATGCTGGAATGAATACTCATGTCGGCCCATCGGGTGAGTTAGAACCCTGGAATGAAGTGGATGCATTGATAGATATTAATTTAAAAGCAGTAATGGTTATTACCCAAGCAGTATTACCTATTATGCGGGCACAAGGCCATGGTCAAATTGCATTTATGAGTTCATTGGCAGGGTATTTTGGATTGCCTGTAACACCCGCTTATTGTGCTAGTAAAGCCGGTGTTAAAGCTTATGGTGAAGCGTTGCGGGGATGGTTAGCTTTTGAAGGTATTCGCATCAATGTGATCATGCCAGGTTATGTTAAATCCCCCATGTGCGATGATATGCCCGGTCCTAAACCGTTTCTTTGGTCACCTGAACGAGCAGCTAAAGTGATACGACGGGGATTGGAACGAAATAAGGCACGTATTAGTTTTCCCTTTCCATTAAATTGGGGCAGTTGGTGGCTGGCGGTGCTGCCTGCAGCTATTTCTACTTTTATCATACGCTGGATTGGTTATGGTCATTAAGGCAGAATTTATTGCAGTTTTTCTACCCTCGATTAGTGGATTAATACTATCGATTGGAATTGAGCGCTTAATGAAGCCCTGTCCTTTGTTGCGTCGACCATTGGCTGCTTGGTTTCTGCACATTGGACTATGGTTGTTGTGCTATGGAGTAACTCTTTTATTATTGGGCCGCCCCTGGTTTGCCGTTGCGGTAGTTTCCGCTTTGCTGTTAACGGTAGTATTAGTCAATAATGCAAAAATAAAAGCATTACATGAACCTTTTATTTTTCAAGATTATGAATATTTTACGGATGCTATTCGTCATCCACGTCTTTATATTCCTTTTCTAGGTTGGTGGAAGTTTTTAGGGGCTGTGACAGGTTTTGTATTAGCAGTATCAGTAGGGTTGTGGGGAGAAATTGTTCCCAGTCAGCGATTTTCGCTGACTAATCAATTAGGTGGGATTGGAATATTGTTTGCTATTGCTTTATTGTGCTTACGACTGGGAAGTTGGAAATCACTGACCGTTACTTTTAATCCGGAAAAAGATAACTATTTATTAGGTCTGTTAGCCAGTATTTGGCGTTATGGGGAAGAAGAACAAATCCGACCAATTATTGATTCTCCCATCAATTTTTGGCTGCCACCAAAACTACCGAAGAAAGATTTTCCCCATTTAGTAGCAATACAAAGTGAATCTTTTTTTGACGCACGGGAGCTATATCCTGGAATTAGATCAAATGTCTTAGCACAATTTGATCATCTTAAAAGGGAAGCAAAGCTCCATGGAAAGTTAACTGTTCCCGCTTGGGGGGCTAACACAGTACGTACTGAATTCGCTTTTCTTTCCGCAATAGATGCTGAAAAGTTAGGTGTCCATCGCTTTAATCCTTATCGAACAATTGTAGCTGGTTGGAACTTACCATCCTTAGCTTCCTATTTGAAGCAATTAGGTTATCGTACGATCTGCGTCCATCCCTATCCAGCAAGTTTTTATCGGCGGAATCGCGTCTATCCTCGGCTTGGATTTGACGAGTTTATAGATATTGGCTCTTTCAACGATGAAATGCGTTTTGGTCCTTACATTAGCGATACTGCGGTAGCGGACAAAATAATAACTCTATTACAGAATGCGACTACTCCTATTTTTTTATTAGCAATTACAATGGAAAATCATGGCCCACTCCACCTTGAAAAAATTGACCCATCCGACATAGAGAATCTTTATTCTAATCCTCCCCCTAGGGGATGCGAAGATCTGACTATTTATTTGCGTCATTTACGGCACGCTGATGAAATGGTAACTAAACTACGCCAAGCGTTAGAACAATCAGAACACAGAGCCAGTTTATGTTGGTTTGGCGACCATGTTCCAATTATGCCAACTGTCTATGATATATTTGGTGCTCCGCCAGGGGATGTGGAATACGTTATATGGAATAATTGGGCTGGAGAAACACCAGGAAATCAGCAAATTTCAGTACAAGATTTAAGTAAAACCTGGTTAAATGTTGCTGGCCTGAACTGAATAACCATATACTTGAACTACGCTCTGAGAATGCTGTGTTACTTCAGTTAGCGTAGAATAGTGCTCACTTTTTTCTTAAGGAGTCTTAATTGTTATGCAAGCTACTCCATTGTTTTACCGCGATGTTGTCCCCCTAGATCGCAACGATCACGGAAACTTTTTTCTCGCTCCTAAAACCGACTACTACTACACTGCCCAAAGTAATGCTGTGTTCTTAGCTGCAGTGGAATTCAGAAGGGCAGCGCAGGAATATCCCATTGTTTTTGGTGATGATGGTAGCAACGTTTTCCCTGTAGCGGTGCTGGGTTTGCGGGATCAGGAAAATCTTTACCTTGCCCCCGACGGGCAGTGGAACGCTGGTTACATCCCTGCTTATGTCCGTCGCTACCCTTTTATTTTATCTAGCCAACCTGGTAGTAATAACCTGGCAGTATGCTTAGATCAGAGCTATCCAGGAGTAAACCAGGAGGGACGAGGAGATGCACTATTCAATAATGGTGTCGAAAGCGAATTCCTTAAACAATCTTTAGATTTCTTAATGGACTACCAAGGTCAATATGTCCGTACTATTGCCCTGGGTAAACGTCTTAAAGATTTGGGAATATTGGAGACTATGCAAGCTAATGTGGAAATGAGCAATGGCGCACGCCTCAATTTAACGGGATTTTTGGTGGTTAACCGAGAGCGATTAATAAATCTCCCGCCGGAGACATTAGGGGAAATGGCAAAAGATGGTAGCCTGGAATTGGTTTACCTGCACTTATTCTCTATGGAAACTTTTGCTGGTCTGGTTCAAAAACTCGCTTCCCGGAATAACACCGCTAATTAAATTAGTGCTGCCAACGTCTGGTATTCTGCTAAAACACCGATCAGTCTGGTTTGGGTTAAATGGTCGGTGTTTTGGTGGAGGACAATTTCCTCCATCTGCAAAATTTGCCAAACATTTCGGCTTTTTTTGGCTAGTCGCTAGTTTTTTGCTAAGAACTCTTGAT
>CAWUNB010000208.1:0-4099 GCA_963923745.1 uncultured Thiotrichales bacterium | reverse complement strand
AGACAGTCTTTAATCATTATCTCGTCCGGGGCAAACCAGGCCATGTACCGGGACAATGGGCGGCCCTGGCCGATTGCGTTAATTGGATTCGAGGGGCAGGAGGACAAGCGGTTCTGGCTCATCCAGCCCGTTATCGTTTGACAGGTACCCGCTTACGTCAATTGTTAGGGCAATTCCAAGAAGCAGGGGGTGTAGCCCTGGAAGTCTTTTCCGGTAGCCACAGTCCCGACGATGCCCGCCTGATGGCTGAGTACGCCCGTCGTTTCCAATTGCGGGCATCGGTGGGATCGGATTTTCACGGGCCGGGGAGCCCCTACATCGAACTAGGTCGGTTACCGACGCTTCCCGCCGATCTAATACCCGTGTGGAGTGACTGGGATTCTACTTAAGTCGATTTGTTCGGAACGAACCCTGACAATAACCAAAAGGTTGCCGCCATGGACAGGGCTGAAGTGAGGCACCAGAGGCAAGTGGCCCCAATGACAAAGGGTTCGAGGAAAGTCAAACGTAGTGAAAATAACAGCCCAAATAACGCGATTCCCCAAGGCAACCATTGTCTCCAGGATAGGGGAGAGTGACGGGACCAGCGCCACCCTGCCAAAATAGTCAGATTACCTAGAATACCGAATACTCCCAGGGGAATCCCTAGAATTTTGGCGTATTCGCTGTGCTGCACCACGTCACAACTACCGACCGGACCACACACTGGGGTTACTCCAGCAAGGGAAGCATAGGCGGTGTAAGCCGATACGATTAATCCCACTGCTAGACTGATCCATAGTCCACCGTTTCCATAACGACCATTTTCGGAACCCTGCCGCACTCGTTGAAAACCATGGACTAAAGCTATCCCCATAACTAGTAGTACTCCCACCGCCAAACGATTAGCGATCTCATCTCGGTTTTGCCGATCGCCAGCTAATGGCGACTCAGCAGCAGAAAAGAAAGCTGGCTCCTGACGTTGTTGAGCTTCCCGAATAGCCAAAGGTAATTGCTCTTCCAATCCAGCGAGAGCTGGCCATTGCGCCGCCTTCCCACTGCTGGCTAAACCAGAAAAACCATCTCCCAAAGTAGCCGCAATAGCATCGAGACCAACCAGCGCTTGCTCTCCCACCAGGGCTACGGGTAGATCTGAGCCAAGGGAATAACGAGCTGCCACCGCTTGATACAGAGCACGACCAGTGGGAGCTGCCACCTCAATGGCCGCTAGCTCCATGTCTCCCCCGTAGCGTTCCGTCATTAATGGCAATAGGTAGCGAAATAAATCTCCGCAGGCAGGATTGGATTCCTGGTAAAAAACCAGTCCTCGGACCAAGGGAGCGGCCTGGCTAGGGAGTGCTACCACAGTCCAGAGCAATAACCCTAAAAGCTGAGGAAGACGGTACCAGAAGGAAGAGGGAATCATGAGCGAGGCAGCAGAATCACATGGGGATCGCTATCAGGGGAGGCTTGCGCCTCCACACCGCCGATAACCCAAGCTGTCTCTCCTTGTTCTATCAGTACTTTCAAAGCCGTGGCTACTTGGTCGGCAGCCACACAGACCAACATACCAACACCGCAATTGAACGTGCGATACATCTCATTGGCTTCCACTGGCCCCTGGGCTGCTAACCAGTCGAAGATGGGAGGCCAGGACCAAGCTCCCGCATCAATAACCGCTCGGGTACCTGGCGGCAACACTCGGGGAGGATTCTCTATCAACCCACCGCCAGTGATGTGGGCCATCGCCTTTACTTCCACGGCCTTCAATAGCGCTAACAGGGGTTTCACATAAATACGAGTAGGGGCTAACAGGGTTTCTCCTAGGGAGCGGCCATGGAAGTCCGCTGTCAAATCTGCTTGGCTATTGGCGAGAATTCGCCGAATAAGAGAATAGCCGTTGGAATGGGGGCCGGAAGAGGCCAAACCGATGAGAACATCACCAGGACGTACCCTTTGCCCATCTATGATTTGCGAGCGCTCCACTACCCCAACAGCAAAACCGGCTAGGTCATAGTCTTCCTTACTGTACATACCCGGCATTTCTGCCGTTTCCCCACCTACCAAAGCGGCTCCTGCTTGATGACAACCCTCGGCAATACCGGTGATAACTGTAGCAGCGGTATCGACATCCAGTTTCCCGGTGGCGTAGTAATCCAGGAAAAAAAGAGGCTCTGCCCCTTGTACCACGAGGTCATTGACACACATTGCCACCAGATCGATGCCCACAGTGGCGTGGTGATGGAGGTCAATGGCTAGACGCAATTTAGTCCCCACGCCGTCGGTGGAAGATACCAGCACTGGTTCCCGATAACGATCTAGGGGTAATTGAAACAGGGCACCGAACCCTCCGAGACCAGCCATTACCTCAGGCCGGGTGGTGCGGGCAGCCTGGGGACGAATGCGATCCACCAGCCGATTACCGGCATCAATGTCCACACCGGCAGTGCGGTAAGTAACAGGTTCACGATCGGAATTGATGGTGGTCACAGAGGGCTCCAAGAAGGGGTAGGTGAGGGCAGGAAACATGTTTCATCACCGTCTGAAACATTATCAACGCTTATTCCTGATCGGGATACCAACGTTGCTCGAAATATTTTGCGGATTCCAATCGAGCGAAACAACAAGCTGGATACTCCACCGCCAGTAAGCAGAGACCTTCAGGGGGGGCTGTTACTCCCCCTAAAGTTCGATCTCGTCGAGCTAAAACCTCCTCTGCCCATTCAACTGGTCGCTCTCCAGCGCCAATGGTGATGAGTACTCCCGCTAAGTTGCGCACCATGTGGTGGAGGAAGGCGTTAGCTACAGCGTCGAGGATAATTTGATCACCCTGACGTTCTACCGTCAGCCGGTGCAAGGTACGTATGGGGCTCTTCGCTTGGCAGCCTGCTGCCCGAAAAGAAGAAAAATCGTGGGTACCCACTAAACAGGCAGCAGCTGTCGCCATGGCTTCCACTACCAGTGGGCGGCGTTCCCAAACACCTCGATGGCGGGTCAACGGGCTGCGTACTGGGCGATTGTAGAGGGTGTAGCGGTAATGACGAGATAGGGCAGAAAAGCGTGCATGGAAGTCGTCGGCAACGGGCTGAACCCACTGGATGGCCACATCACTAGGGAGGTGACTATTGGCTCCCAGGATCCAACTGCGGGGTGCCCGTTGCGCATCACTGTCAAAATGCACCACCTGGCCACTGGCGTGGACACCAGCGTCTGTGCGGCCAGCTACTATCACAGTAACAGGGTGGTTGGCGACTCGGGATAGGGCCTGTTCCAGACAGTGCTGCACAGTACGTTGGCCGGTCTGGGCCTGCCAGCCGTGAAACAAGGTGCCGTCATACTCTATTCCCAGCGCCAAACGCATTAGCTAACACTAATTTTCGCCAGGAGTTCCTGGGCTTCCCGCTGCTGATCGGTGTTGCCTTCCCGCAGAACTTCTTCCAAGGCTTGGCGGGCACCTGGTGGGTCACCCAACTCTAGATAAACCTTAGCCAATCCCAAACGGACAGCTTGCTCGTCCTCGGGGCTGATTTCAGCTCTTCCTGGAATGGGCTCCTCTTCAACGGGAACTGCATCATCAAAGTTATCCCAGGCCAGATTGCGATCGCTAAGAGGAGCGATGGAGCTAAAGGGGGATTCATCCTGTTCCAGCGTGGATCGGCTTTGTTCCAGTAGGGCAGAAAAATCATCTTCCCCACTTAGTGACGAAGCAAAGTCATCATCCGCTGGGAAAGGTATTTCCGGCAGGGGTCCTAGCAATCTTTCTAGTTCCCGATCAGCTGATGGAGGCGGTACCGCTGCTGGAGAATAGAATCCTTCCGGAGGATTGTCTGCCAAAGCGTTGTCCGTAAGAAGGGCTAAGTCAAATTCCAGCCCACTCTTAGGTTCTTCAGTTTTTGCCACCGGGGGAGAAGCGGGTTTAAGCCAGATCGCAACTTCTCCATCCAGCAATGCGGGATCGTCTTGTTCAGTGGAGAAAATCTGTTCAGCAGAGAAAGAAGGCGGCAATGAAAAAGGCTGATCCTGCTTAACAGCGGGCTGGGGAGTAACTTCGATAACAGGTAACGATTCCGGAAGCACTACCTGTCTCTTATACACATCTGACGCTGCCGACGATACTCCT
>CAWUNB010000207.1:0-4100 GCA_963923745.1 uncultured Thiotrichales bacterium | reverse complement strand
TCTTACTCATCAGGGCCGGTATCGAGCGGTATACGCTAATATTGAAACAGCACAAACCGCTCGTCACCATGTTGATCAAGGTATGCGTGCTATTTGTGGCACTCTGGAGGAGGTCGCTGAGTTGTATTTGGGCGATAACCGACTTCATGAGTGGACGCAAACAGCCTGGGCTTCTAGAGGAGAACACGGTGCTTTAGCCGGACTATTAAAAAAATGGAGCGCAGCCGATCCCAAGCCCCTGGTTCTTATGCTGGATGAAGTCGATGCCCTAGTTGGAGATACCCTAGTTTCTCTGTTACGCCAACTCCGCGCTGGTTATGGACAACGCCCAGCTAGTTTTCCCCAATCTGTTATTTTATGTGGTGTGCGCGATATTCGAGATTATCGGATTCATACCGCTCATCAGGAAATTATTACCGGTGGTTCGGCTTTTAATATTAAAGCGGAATCTTTACGCTTGGGTAATTTTACCAAAGAAGAAACAGAAAATTTATGGCATCAACATGAATTGGAAACTGGCCAATTGATTGATCCCGCTATCTATCCTGAATTGTGGTTAGATACCATGGGACAACCTTGGTTGGTTAATGCGTTAGGCTATGAATTAATCAGAAAAGATCCGAATTTAAAAGAGCAATACCATCATCCTATTACCTTGGAAGCCTATCGAGAAGCGCGTGAGAGACTAATTCAAAGTCGAGCCACTCATTTAGATCAGTTGACTGATAAATTACGAGAAGAACGAGTCTGTCGAATAATAGGTGCTTTATTATCAACTGAAGCGATTGATGAACGCTTCCCCCAAGATGATTTACAATATATTGAAGATTTAGGTCTTATTCGACGCAAACCTCAGTTGGCTACTGCTAACCGAATTTATCAAGAAGTCTTACCTCGAGAAATCACTTCCCCTATTCAAGATGTTTTAGTGCAACCTCAAACTTGGTATTTACGCCCAGACCATTATTTGGATTTTCCAAAATTATTGACGGCTTTCCAACAATTTTTCCGCGAGCACTCAGAAGCTTGGTTAGAACGCTTTGAATATAAAGAGGCTGGCCCTCATTTGCTTATGCAGGCTTTTTTACAACGGATTGTTAATGGCGGTGGACGTATCAACCGAGAATATGGATTAGGGCGCAAACGCACTGATCTATTAATAGAATGGCCATTAAATGAAAAACAGGGGTTTTTCGGTCCGGTGCAACGAATAGTGATTGAATTAAAATTACTGAAAAAAGCACCAGAAACTACACTGACCGATGGATTAAAACAAACAGCTGAGTATGCAGATAGCGTAGGGGCTAATGAAGCATATTTAATACTATTTGACCGTCGTCTTGGGCAAGATTGGGATAGCCGAATATGGCACAAAAAATTAATGCAAGATAAATGGGATATTGAGGTGTGGGGAATGTAAGAGTGCCGAATAATTTAGCGTATTGAAAAACTGCGTATACGTAGCTGATTATACTGATCCTATTTCAGTTTTCGGTTTTCAAAAACGTTGGTTGACGGACAGATTCAGCTCCCTTCGACTCCGATCAGGGAGCGGGGCTATCTGTCAATTAGCCTATTCAAGATCGAAGAATAGGGGTTATTTGCCCCAAAGGGTCGCAAGCGGAGTGGCCCAAATGTTGTTATCTAATGGCATGGTTTCGTCGCCGTCGTAAAGCAAAATGCCCATCCTGAATTGATCACTGGCCAAACTAGCAAGTTTTCTCAATCCCCTTAGATCACTTTGCTTCACTGTGGCAGATGCTTTGACTTCAACACCAACTAGTTGCCCGGCCGCGTTTTCAATGACTACGTCGACCTCGACTTTGTCGGCATCGCGGTAGTACATCAGCGAGTACTCGCCATCTGCCGTGGTGGTCGCCTTGAGCAGCTCGCCATAGACAAACGATTCCAGCACATTGCCAAACAGGGTACGGTTTTGCCGAACCTCTTCGTCGGTCAACTCGATCAGAGTTGCCAGCAAACCGGGATCAATGAACTGCAACTTGGGCGTTTTGACGACCCGATTGAGTCTGTTGCGGGCCCAAACGTCCACACGTCGTCCAGCGTTAGATAGCGTGCTCCGTCGCCAGACATCTGCCGAACTAGCGTCGTTTTACCTGCCTGACGTGGCCCAGCCAGCAAGACCACCGGCGTGTCCGCCATGGCTTCTGCGATGCGTGACCCGATCTGGCGCGGGTAAAGAGATGACTCAGGCATGCGTCACACGATACCGTATATTTTGGAATTTATGAACGTAAAATACGGAATTTTAGGCCGAATATATCGGATAAAACTAGCCAAATGCGTGCATAATCAAGCACTTTTTGTTTATTCGGTATCCACACTCGCCGATTACTGGTACAAACAAGTCACCATCTGACAAAATCCGGCTTGTCCTGACAATCAGTTCTGCTAACACATCCGATAAGCGTAACAAACCAATACCCGCGAATAATCCAAGAAAAAAACCATGTTATGGTCAACCCCCCCGATAGATGGGAATCTATCGTCTGTTTTGGTGTCACTAGGAGGCTAGCGTGGTTGCAATGCTTCATCCTGCGATTGAACAAGGCTAGGTGCTCTGGGATAATTGCAGGCTCGTAGCGGCTCGGTGATCCAGTTCAATACACCGCCAGCACCACCAAGTTTCAAGGCATCTTCCGGGAAGCTCTGGAAGGTGGCTTGAATCACCGGAAGTATGAGATTTAACCCGTCGCACGGGAGAGAACGATCGATGACGAATGTAAAGTGGGTTATGTGGGCTGGTGTATCCGTTCTGCTGGGGGTGGGTGTCGGCTGTTCCCCGGAGAAACATGTCAGCTTTCAGTCGGAAATCTCGCCGATCATCAGCCGTAACTGTACTGAGTGCCACTCCAATGGTGGCATAGGTACACAGAAGAGTGGTCTCGACGTGAGCAGTTATGACCAGCTCATGAAGGGTACCAAGTTTGGTCCGGTGGTAACCCCCGGGGATCCCCTGTCCAGCTCTCTCTACCGTTTGGTTGCTGGATTGGCCGATAAATCCATCAAGATGCCCCATTCTAAGGAGCCCTTGAAGGATACCGAAATCAAGAAAATTGAGCAGTGGATCCGGCAGGGTGCCAAGAACGGCTAGTTTAAGCGCCAGGCAGGGACTCATCATTCTGCGTTCCTGCCTGACTTTCGGAATATCTTCAGCGGAGGGTTACTCGTAGATGACCACCGCTACTGACTTACCCTTACTAGAATTTCCCTGCGAGTTTTCCATTAAGGCCATGGGCCTTGCCTCCCCTAACTTTCCCGATCTTGTCGTAGCGTTAATAGCCCATTATGTTCCCGATCTGGAGGGAGCTCGAGTGGAGCAGCGCACCAGTAGCACCGGTAAATACCTGTCGGTTACAGTGGTATTTCAAGCCCAGGATCGTCTGCAACTAGACAACGTTTACCGGGAACTCAGTGGCCATCCCCAGGTATTGATGGTGCTGTGACCGTTCTCATTCGCCAGCTGGGAAGACAGGACTACCTGGCTATCTGGCAAGCCATGCGGGATTTTACCGACCAGCGACAACAATACACTGAGGATGAAATTTGGTTGGTGGAGCATGAGCCAGTCTATACCCTAGGGCAGGCTGGGCGGTTAGAGCACATCCTTGATTCCGGAAACATTCCCGTAGTTCATAGCGATCGGGGGGGCCAAGTGACTTACCACGGCCCTGGGCAGGTGGTGGCTTATACCCTGCTGGATATTACTCGATTGGGTTGGGGTATTCGGCGTTTAGTCACCGCGCTAGAGCAAGCAGTAGTGGCGTTATTGGCCAACTACGGTATCACTGGTTATCCCCGTCCCGAAGCCCCCGGTGTTTATGTGAACGGTGCCAAAATCGCTTCCTTGGGGCTAAGGGTTCGTCACGGTCGGGCATACCATGGATTAGCTCTCAATGTGGCTATGGATCTAATTCCCTTTCGCCATATTAATCCCTGTGGCTACCCAGGGTTGGCGGTGACCCAATTGACTGATCTGGGATTAACCCTCGCCGTTGGGGAAGTAGCCAACGAATTGGCCCATTGTATTTGCCAACAACTGCCCCTGTCTCTTATACACATCTGACGCTGCCGACGAT
>CAWUNB010000206.1:0-4113 GCA_963923745.1 uncultured Thiotrichales bacterium | reverse complement strand
ATATGGAGAAAGCAGTGATTGAAACCGGACAGTGTTTATTGGGAGTCAACATTGACCATGTTGCCACTTTGCGTCAAGCCCGAGGCACGATTTACCCCGAACCCTTGCTGGCCGCACTATTGGCAGAACAAGCTGGAGCAGATGCGATTACTCTCCACTTACGAGAGGATCGACGACATATTCAGGATCGGGATGTAGCGCTATTACGAGAAGTATTATCCACCCGGATGAATCTGGAAATGGCGGTCACCCCAGAAATGGTTAATCATGCTTGCCGTATCCGCCCCGCAGATTGTTGTCTAGTTCCAGAGCGGCGGGAAGAATTAACGACAGAAGGAGGATTAGATGTTGCCGGTAATCTAGAACGGGTGCGGCAAGCTTGTGATCAATTGGGTGCTGCTGGAATACGAGTGTCATTATTTATTGATCCAGAGTTATCCCAAATAGAAGCCGCCCTTGCTGTTGGGGCACCGGTAATAGAAATTCACACTGGCTGCTATGCCAATGCCACAACACCAGCGGAACGAGCAGCAGAATATCAGCGTATTCAGGAAGCAGCGACACAAGCCCACCAAGCAGGATTATGGGTAAATGGTGGCCACGGGCTGCATTACCATAACGTCATTCCCATTGCCGCTATTCCCCAAATGCGAGAATTAAATATTGGCCATGCCATTATTGCCAGAGCCATATTTAGTGGGTTAGCAGAAGCGGTGCGGGAAATGAAACACTTACTGACTGAAGGCCGTAACCCTAGTTACCCTCGGGGGTGATGCTCGGCGTGAAGGCGTTGTAGTCGCTCGCGGGCTACGTGGGTATAGATCTGGGTGGTGGTAACGCTGGCATGGCCTAGCAGCATTTGCACTACCCGTAAATCTGCTCCGTGGTTGAGCAAGTGGGTGGCAAAAGCGTGGCGCAGGGTATGGGGGGAAATATCGTGTTTAATGCCAGCTGCCGCTGCATAGTGCTTGATGATGTGCCAAAACATCTGCCGGGTCATGGCTTCCCCCAGTCGAGTGGGGAATAAAGCGTCGCTGGGACGGCCTCGGACTAATTCGGGACGAGCTTCCCTCAAATAGCGTTCTAGCCAATCCAGCGCTGTCTCCCCCAGGGGTACCAACCGTTCCCGAGAACCCTTACCGGTCAGACGTACCACCCCCTGGCGGGGATTAACTTGCACCAAAGTCAATTCCACTAACTCAGAAACCCGTAGCCCGGTGGCATACAACATCTCCAACATGGCCCGATCCCGTAATCCCAACCAGTCACCAAGGGGAGGCGCGGCCAGCAGAGCCTCCACTTCCTTCTCAGAAAGGGATTTAGGCAAACTCGAGGGAAGGCGGGGGGATTCAATAAAGGCGCTGGGATCGTCGGCAATTCGCTTTTCTCGAACTTGATACTGGTAAAACCCGCGCAGTGCCGACAACAACCGAGCGGTACTGCGGGGGCGTTGTCCCCGACTGACTCCCACCGCCAGCCACTCCAGTAAATCTCCCCGACTCACTTGCAACAGACCCAACCCCCGCCCTGCTAACCAGCGAGCGGTACCCAGTAGATCAAACCGGTAAGAGGCCAAGCTGTTAGGAGCCAAGCCCCGCTCCATCCATAGAGCATCTAAAAAATCGTCCACCAATTGGTCATTCTCTGCCATAAGAGTGACAAATTGGGCAGACGGATTTTCTGGGGTATCGGCGGGGAGCATAGCGGCTAACCGATGGTGGTTTGCCCACCCAGGTAGGGACGGAGCGCCTCGGGAATGGCAATTTTGCCGTTAGCCTGTTGGTAGTTCTCTAGGACGGCCACCAAGGTCCGTCCCACCGCCAGCCCCGAGCCATTCAAGGTATGGACTAATTCCGGTTTACCCGTAGCGGGGTTACGCCAGCGGGCTTGCATCCGCCGAGCTTGAAAGTCTTCAAAATTAGAACAAGAAGAAATTTCCCGATACTTGCCTTGGCCCGGTAGCCACACTTCCAGATCGTAAGTTTTTGCCGAAGAAAAACCGATATCCCCGCTACACAGGGCCATGGTACGGTAAGGTAACTCTAGTCGCTGTAACACTTGCTCGGCATGGCCGGTAAGGGCTTCTAAAGCAGCATAGGATTGATCAGGGGGAACAATTTGCACCAATTCCACTTTTTCAAATTGGTGCTGGCGAATCATGCCCCGAGTATCTTTACCATAGGAACCAGCCTCGCTGCGGAAACAGGGCGTGTGGGCCACCCATTTCCGGGGCAGGGTATCCGCTTCTAAGATCACGTCCCGGACTAAGTTGGTAACCGGTACTTCCGCCGTAGGAATGAGGTAGTAATCCGTGCGGCCTTCTACGTGGCGAAGAGCAAATAAATCTTCTTCAAATTTAGGTAACTGACCAGTGCCCCGTAGGCTATCACCGTTCACTAGATAGGGAACGTAAACTTCGGTATAGCCGTGTTCTGTGGTATGCAAGTCCAACATGAACTGAGTCAGGGCCCGTTGTAGTCGGGCTAGGGGGCCCTGCAAGGTGACAAAGCGAGTGCCAGTGACTTTGGTTGCCAGCTCGAAATCCATCAACCCCAATGCACCCCCAAGGGCAACGTGATCGAGGGGAGGGTAGGCAAAAGTACGGGGTTCACCCCAGCGCCTAACTTCCTGGTTATCATTTTCATCTCGCCCCACGGGTACCGAAGAATGGGGTAAGTTGGGCGTGGTTAGGGCAATGGAGTTAAGGGCTTGTTGAGTCGTTTCCAACTGCGCTTCTGCTTCCTTGAGCTTCTCTCCCAAATCGGCTACTGCTGCCAGCAAAGGCGCTGGATCTTCTCCTCGTCCTTTCGCCGCTCCTACCGCTTTGGCGCTGGCGTTGCGCTGGGAACGTAGTTGCTCCGCCGTGACCTGGGCTGCTTTACGGGCAATTTCTAGCTCAGTGATACGGGCCACATCCAGGGTATAACCCCGAGTTGCCAAACGACGGGCCGTGTCTTCCAAATCAGTACGTAGCAAACGAGGATCGAGCATAGATGAGATCTTAAATTAGGGGTTGAATGGGGTCACAGTATCAGGTTGCTTACCGCTAATTCCAATATTCCAGCATTGCTGACAATACGGTAGTTTGGTCATGATCGATACCCATAGCCACCTCGATGATCCAGCTTTCGATGCTGATCGCCCAATGGCGCTCCAACGGGCCCACCAGGCAGGGGTGACTCGGCAAATTATTCCCGCTATTGCTCAAGCGAGTTGGTCTCGCCTTGCCGAAGTTTGTACTACCTACTCTGGCCTCTACCCGGCCTATGGTCTCCATCCTTGCTATCTACCTGAGCATCGTCCAGCTGATCTAATAACCCTGGTCCACTGGCTAGATAGCCATCCGGCTGTTGCCTTGGGAGAATGTGGTTTGGATGGTTATTTGGCTAATCTGGATATGGCTCAGCAGCACAGCTATTTTATCGCCCAATTGCGCCTAGCACGGGAGCGAGAATTACCTGTCATTTGCCATGCCCGCCGCGCAGTGGATGACGTTCTTAAACAATTACGACGAATTGGGGGGCTCACGGGGGTGGTGCACAGCTTCTCCGGCAGCGAACAACAGGCTCACCAGCTTCTGAATTTAGGCTTTTTTCTTAGTTTTGGTGGCCCTCTTACTTATCCCCGTGCACAACGGCTCCGGCGCTTGGCCCAAACTCTTCCCCTTGATTGTCTCATGGTAGAAAGTGACGCCCCTGACCAGCCAAACTGTGGCCGCCAGGGAAGCCGGAATGAACCGGCTTTTCTCACAGAAGTGGTGGCGACGTTGGCCCAATTGCGAAACCTCCCCGCTGAGGACATCATGACCGCAACCACAGCCAATGCCATTCGGCTGTTCCGTTTGCCGCCCTATGAACAATTGGCCTGCTACTAGCCAGTTTCACAACAACAAGACTTGGAAACCCATCCCAGGAGGCTGTTAATGCGCATGAACCTTCCCGTTACATCCCAGGAGCGCGAGGTCCTAGATGGGATGCAGCTTGTTTCCAAGACAAATCTAAAGGGTGTTATTACCTACACTAGCCCAGATTTCGTCGACATTAGCGGTTTTTCCGAACAAGAACTCATCAATCAGCCCCACAACTTGGTTCGTCACCCTGATATGCCTCCAGT
>CAWUNB010000205.1:0-4116 GCA_963923745.1 uncultured Thiotrichales bacterium | reverse complement strand
ATTGTTTAGTATTTCTTGCATCTTTAGTGATTTCAGTAATTCGAGACGTTGAAGAGAGACAAATATCTACTTCACGCCATCGTCGTAGTTATCCATTATTAAACTTATCTCACTTAATGGAGGTGAATGGAAAAGCTGCTTCGCAGCGAATATTGTTAATACAGCGTCCAGGACGAGTACCGGTGGCTATTATTGTGGACGAAGTAAGTATGTCTCGGGCTCCTTGGGTTTGGCAAGCGCTACCTCCATTACCCACTATAAGTCACCGTTTATTTTCCGCTATCGGTTGGGATGGGGATGGTTTGAAGTTACAGGTTCGAGAAGATCTTTTTAATAAAAAAATACCTGACACTCTCTATTCTTGTATTCGCCGAGCGTGGTGTGGCTGGATAACATTAGAAAACTAATTATTTGATTTCATTCTGCATGTATCTAATTTAAGAGAGGGCGTCGTGTTAAAAAATTTGAAGATCGGTCCCCGGCTGTTAGTTTTGGTAATAATACAAATTCTGTTTATGGTATCAATTGGCATAATTAGTTTGCGAAGCATTCAAGCAACTAATGCGGGGCTTAATACGGTTTATAATGATAGAGTTGTGCCATTACGACAATTAAGTATTATTTCTGATCTGTATACTCGTAAGATATTTAATAGTGGTTTTGAGGCACGCGATGGAACTTTGTCTCCTATTGATGCAATAAAAGCTATCGATTCTTCGATGGCAAAGATAAAGCAAGAATGGAATGCTTATCTTGCTACTTTTTTGGTTGAATCCGAAGAAGCTTTGGTTAAACAGATTACTCCGCTTATGATAGAAGCAGATCAAGCAATTGATCATCTTCGAGAGCTTTTAGCCCATCAACAGCCTAATCAACAGAGCAACGAATTAGCTAAATTTTTAGAGACTACTCTCAATTCAGCTATTAACACCCTGGATCCTAAACTGGCTGCATTAGCTGATGTACAAATTAGGGTAGCCCAAGAGGAGTATAATGGTAGCAGTGTGCGGTATAGAAAAATCTATTTCTCTATGATAGTGATCATTGGTGTTGCTATTGCCTTGGCTGCTATCTTCAGCTTTTTTATTATTCGCTCCATCACTCAACCTTTGACTGATTTGCGGGTTATTTTTGATAAATTAGCAGATGGAAATTTAAAAACAGAAGCTAATTATGATGGTCGTCGTGATGAAATTGGACAAATGACTCAAGCCATTGTGCGTCACTTGGATGCTCTAAAATTAGCGGGAGAAGATCGGAAAACCCTGATTGATGGAGCTCGGGGGGGTATGTTGACAGTTAGGGTTGATCCCAATCGTCACCGGGGAGATTTTGCCGCCCTTGCCCAAGGAGATAATGATTTAGTTGAAACCTTGAGTACACCGTTATTTGAAGTAGCCAGCGTTATGGCCAAGTTAGCTTCTGGGGATGTACGAGGACGGATGAGCGGTGCTTATGAAGGGGATCTACGCGCATTAAAGGGCAACGTTAATCGTAGCTTAGAGGGGTTAGCAACCCTATTAACGGAGATTTCAGAGTTTGCTAACGCAATGGCGGCAGGTGATATTCGCCGTTCCATAGAAGGGGCTTACCAGGGTGATTTTGCCGCTATCAAAGTCAACATGAATCGAGCGATGGCGCAATTACGAGAGGTGATCACCGCTGTGGCCCAGGCTACTTTTCACGTGGCCCATTCAGCTGCAGAGACGCGGACAGCAGCCAATGATGTCTCTCACCAGGTCACTTCCCAAACTACCACCCTATCAGATTTGTCCGCTGCTATTGAACAGACCGCTGCTGCAGTACATGACATTGCTCGCCAAGTTGATCGGGGGAGTAATTTAGCCCGAGATACAGCGACGGCAGCAGAGGATGGTCAAGCTAAATTAGATAATCTCACCAGTGCTGTGGAGCGTATTCAATCAGGTAATACTCGTATCGCCCATATCAGCAACTTGATTGCTAACATTGCTGATAAAACATACGTTTTGGCTCTTAATGCTGGTCTAGAGGCTGTGCGAGCTGGTGAGCAAGGACGAGGATTTGGGCTAATCGCCCATCAGATAACCCAACTTTCCGAAGAGGTCGCTCGAGCAACGCGGGATATTCGGGGATTAATTGAAGATGCTACTAACTATGTGCAGACTGGTGTTAATGCTGCCCAAGCGGCGGGGGGAGCTATCACCCGAATAGTTGTTTCTGCTCGGGATAGCGACGCTACTATTCAAGCTATTGCTGCTGCAGTAGAACAGCAGAGCGCTACTATTCAAGATTTGAAGGATCAAGTGAATCAGCTCCACGCTACCGGTGAGTCAACTGCAGCGGCTGCTGAAGAAATATCAGCTACTATGGTGGGCTTGGACGAAATGGCCAAGCATTTACAAGCCGAATCAGCACGTATTCGTATTTCTTAAGGAGTGCCATCATGGCCTCCCAATCTTTCTCCGCGATAAAACTCGCTTCTGAGAAGTTATTGTGGCCGCTGGTTATCTGTATAGGAATTTTTTTATTTTTCTACTTAGGGGAAGACAACCAGACTTTCGGTTCAGCTGCTGTAGATACTACCCGTAAAATATTAAAATACGTACTTGGGGTAATCGCTTTTATTGCCGTTGCTGTATTGGCCCAACGTGTCATTCGTTATGTCATTTTTGACGGTATTGTTGCCAAAGCTACCGGTGCTCCAGTCCCAAAATTATTAACCCAAATTTCTGGGTTGATTATTTACACTATATCAATAGCCGCTTGTGCTGGAATTATTTTCAAACAGGATTTGACAGTAGTGTGGGCGGCTTCTGGGGTAGCTGGGTTAGTTCTTGGTATGGCCCTCAAAGAATTACTCCAGGACGTGTTTGCCGGAATTGCTCTCAATATCGACCGAGCCGTACGTATTGGCGATTATGTGCAATTGCATCGAGCCGGTGATGGTATTATTCATGGTCAGTTACTAGAAATTAGTTGGCGTACTACTCAAATTAAAGATCTCTCTAATGATGTAGTGGTGTTACCAAACAGTAAATTCAGCGCTTATACCATTACCAATTTTAGCCGGCCAAAGCCAATAGGAAAACGGCGATTTAGTGTAATACTGGATGCTGCTGTTCCAAAAACTCGTGCAGTAAGAATTCTTCAAGCAGCTGCTTTGGAAGCAGTAATCAGTTCTTTTGGAGCGACGGCTACTGCACCTAAAGTAAAAATTAAGGATATTAAATTAGACGGTGTAGAGTATGTTATTAGTTTTGATGCAGAATGGAGTAAGTTGAGTGAATTACGGGATTTGATTTTTCAATACGTATTAGCCCATTTGTCTCATGCTGGAATCGAGCCAGCTCGTAGCGGACAACTGGGTCAATTAGAGGAAAAAACTAAGAATCTTGGATTGCCAGATGTAGAACGGCTAATAACTGTTATCGGTCAAGCGGATTTGTTTCGCGGTTTAGGCCGTGACGATTTACGTTACCTAGCAGAAGGAGCACGGTTACGAGTTGAATTGCCCGAGCGGATTATCGTCCAGGCCGGAGAGGCGGGAACAGTGTTATATCTAGTTTTAGAGGGATTATTATTAGCCAGCACGGCAAACTATCGGGGTTCTCGGCCGTTATTAGCACCGCTACTACGTCCTGGGGATCTGTTTGATGCTCCAACTATTTTTTTAGGAGAAGCCCATTTAAGCACGGTCAAAACTCGCACTCCGGTTTTAATTTGTGAATTTGATAATGTGTTATTACAGGAACTCTTTCATATTAGTTTTGATGCGTTTCAGAAAATATCCACTAAATTGGCTAATCAATATAGCGCTAATAAAACGCTTAATTTAAATGACATTGAAGGTGATATTCGTCAGCAGATGCGCCATATTTTCCCGGGAGCGGCTTTCCCCCCATCCACCATATCGGCTTCTGTGCAATAGAATAGCCAGAAATCAACTAACCGACTGAACAGTACCGTGGCTGACATTCTCAATGAGCGGGCCGGTCATTTGCTCCGGGTATTAGTGGAACGCTATATCCGCGAAGGCAAGCCCGTAGGTTCCCGAACCATGGCCAAGGACTTAGGTTTAGACCTGAGTCCGGCCAGTATTCGTAATGTCATGGCCGATCTGGAGGAGCTGGGGCT
>CAWUNB010000204.1:0-4146 GCA_963923745.1 uncultured Thiotrichales bacterium | reverse complement strand
GAGGGCGTGCTTTAATTCAAAACCATTGCCGTCGGGATAGCGGGTTAAATCCGCCAATCCCCCTTGGATGGCCGCCCTGACGCGAGGGGAAGGCCCTAATGGATTTTCATTGGAGGCCAATTTAACGGCGTTAGTAACCCCGTAATCCCGCTCCAATTCTGCTAGAGGTTTACCCGGCTGATAGGGTTGCAGACCGGCGACGCCGGGCGCGGTCAGAGATAAATAAGCAACGGTCATAGCACCGCCTTCGGATAAGAACCCAACACTTTGAGAAATGACGCCTCTGCGGCCACTTCTTGCAGGGCTAGATTAACCGCTGGATCCCGTTGATGCCCGTCCAGATCAATAAAAAATACGTATTCCCAAATACCCTGACGCGAAGGACGGGATTCAATACGGGTCATGCTGACGCCGTGATGGGCGAAGGGTTGTAATAAATGAACCAAGGCCCCGGCTTTATTGCGGGCTGAGAGCAAAATAGAGGTTTTATCTTCACCACTGGGCGGAGCATCGGCTTGGCCAATGACTAAAAAGCGGGTGGTATTATCCGGTTCGTCTTCAATATTGGCCGCTAAAATGGGTAAACCATAAATCTCCGCCGCCGCCACAGAAGCAATAGCCGCCGCTTGGTTATCACCCTGGGCGCGACGAGCGCCTTCGGCATTACTGCTTATGGCCAGTCGCTCGGCTTGAGGTACATTTCGATCTAACCACTCGCGACATTGGGCTAACGTTTGCTGATGGGTATACACCCGTTGAATTTGTTTCAGCTCACCGGCCAGGCCCATTAATTGGTGATGAATGCGCAGATGGATTTCCCCGCAGATTTTCAGGGGGGAGCGCACAAATAAATCGTGGGTGTGGGTAATCACCCCTTCCGTGGAATTTTCAATCGGCACCACGCCAAACGGCGCTTGCCCCGATTCCACTTCCCGAAATACTTCATCAATCGCCCCCAAAGGAACGGTTTCCACCCCGTGGCCAAAATGTTTCAGCGCGGCGGCTTGGGCATAGGTACCAATTGGCCCGAGAAAAGCCACTTTCTTGGGATGTTGCAACGCTAAACAAGCCGACATGATTTCCCGAAATAACCGGGCCATGGTTTCTGCTGCCAAGGGGCCATTATTGCGGGCCATGACACGACGCAGAATTTCGGCTTCCCGTTCCGGGCGATAAAAATCATGTACCGCACCGGCGGCTCGTTTAATACGGGCGACTTCTTCCGCACAACGGGCTCGGTCACTGATTAGAATTTGTATTTGCTCATCTAAACTATCAATGCGGCGGCGGATATCCGCCAATGCTGTATCTTCATTCATGGCCCCCTCCGCCGCCGTTGTGGTTAAACCGGAGAAATAGGACGTACCGCCAATACGCCCTCAATGGCGGCAATTTCCTGCACCGCTGATTCCGGAATGGGCGTGGCCACATCCACCAGGGTATAGGCTAAATCGCCCTTGGATTTATTCACCATATCCAGAATATTCAAACCCGCCCGCGCTAAAGCGGTGGACATTTGTCCCAGCATATTGGGGACATTGGCATTGGCAATACCCATGCGATAGCCCTGGGTGCGGGGCATCATAACTTCAGGGAAATTGACAGCATTTTGAATATTGCCGTTTTCCAGATAATCCCGCACTTCATCGGCGACCATCACCGCACAATTGTCTTCGGCTTCTTCGGTAGAAGCGCCCAAATGGGGCAAGGTGATAATCCGATCATTGCCTTTGAGTAGGTTACTGGGGAAATCACACACATAGGACCGTACTTGACCATCGGCCAGGGCTTGGCAAACCGCTTGGTCGTCGATAATGCCTTCCCGCGAGAAGTTCAAGACCACGACGCCCCGCCGCATTAACCGTAACCGATCGGCATTAATTAAGCCTCGGGTACCGTTGGTGAGGGGGACATGGAGAGAAATGAAATCCGAGCGCATGAGCAAATCATCGACCGACAGGGCTTGTTGTACCCGAGAAGATAATTGCCAAGCCCGTTGCACGGTAATTTGCGGATCGTAGCCGATAACGTTCATCCCTAATTCCAGGGCAACGTTAGCGACTTTGACGCCAATGGCTCCCAGCCCAATCACTCCTAAAGTACGACCGGGCAATTCAAAACCGGCATAACGTTTTTTGCCTTCTTCCGTTTGTTTACTAATACTGGCATCGTCCCCTTGTAGATTACGGGCAAAATCCCAAGCCGGACAGATATTCCGGGCGGCCAACAGCATTCCGGCCACCACTAATTCTTTTACCGCATTGGCATTGGCCCCCGGCGCATTAAATACCGGAATACCACGCCGACTCATTTCATCCACAGGAATATTATTCACTCCCGCGCCGGCTCGCCCTACCGCTTTCAGGGTAGCGGGAATGTCCATGCCGTGCATTTTAAATGAGCGTAATAAAATGGCATCCGGGTGTTGAATTTCGGAAGCAATTTCATAACGATCCCGAGGCAGACGCTCTAAACCGTTAACGGAAATATTATTGAGGGTGAGGATTTTATACATGCCTAGATCTCGATGGGCTACGCGCCCGCTGACTCAAAATGAGCCAGCGGATTTAAGGGAGAATTAACCGCGACTAGCGGCAAAGCTCTTCATGTATTCCACCAGGGCATCCACCCCGGCTTCTGGCATGGCGTTATAGATACTGGCCCGCATTCCGCCTACCGAACGATGTCCCTTCAGGGTAACTAAACCGGCTTTCTTGGCACCAGATAAGAAATCGGCATCCCATTCTTCTTTGGGCAGAGTAAAGGGCACATTCATCCAAGAACGGCTCGCGGGATCCACCGGATTCTTATAGAAACCAGATTCATCAATATAGCGATACAGCTTTTCAGCTTTACGCTGATTGATGGCACCCATGCCTGCCAAGCCCCCCTTGGCTTTTAGCCAATCGAACACCAATCCTGCGATATACCAAGAATAGGTGGGAGGCGTGTTATACATGGATTGATTTTCCACGTGGATCTTATAATCCAACATGGCCGGGGTACCGGCTGGAGCGTGGCCAATTAAATCTTCCCGAATGATAACGATGGCCAATCCCGCTGGGCCAATGTTTTTCTGGGCGCCGGCGTAAATTAAACCATAACGGCTGACATCCACGGGGCGAGATAACATCGTGGAAGACATATCCGCCACTAAAGGAACATCGCCGCATTCCGGGATGAAAGAAAATTCAACGCCACCAATGGTTTCATTGGGGGTGTAATGCAGATAGGCGGCTTCGGCATCTAAATTCCAAGTAGCGGGATCCGGCACCGTGGAAAAATTAGTGGCCGCAGACGTCGCCGCAACATTGACTTTACCGTACAACTTTCCTTCGCCAATGGCTTTCTTCGACCAAGCGCCGGTATTGATATAATCGGCTTTGCCTTTGCCGGCCATGAGATTCAAAGGAATCATGGCAAATTGCAGACTGGCGCCGCCTTGCAGGAACAGAACTTTATAATTGGCTGGAATCGCCATCAATTCCCGCAAATCGGCTTCGGCTTTTTCAGCAATAGCGACGTATTCCTTGCCCCGGTGACTCATTTCCATCACCGACATGCCACTGCCATTCCAATCCAGCATTTCATCCCGAGCCCGTTCTAAGACTTCTTGGGGCAGCATGGCGGGGCCGGCGCTAAAGTTATACACACGCTTCATTTCTTTCATCCTCCTGGGAAGTCCGTTGGACGGTTGTTCCCGTATTACAGGGGTGGTAAAAACACGCCCGGTCTAACCGGGCGTGGGAACGACAGTTTTTCGTGTAAATAATCACTTTCAGGTTTTTCAGTTTTCCCTTGGATTTAGCGGGCATCCAAGGCTTTTCTGGATCCCCGTTTACACGAGGATGGCTAATTTAAAAATTACTGAGAACTGAGCAAACTCTTTAACCTATCTTTCTCCACTTCGTACTCATCTGGATCATCGAATCCTTTCTGAAAATACTGACCATCTTGATAGCCATATAGAATTAAATTTGAATCAACCCATTTTATAAATTCCGGTTCACCTTCAATAGGTATCGTGGTTTGCCAATATCCTAAAGCAAACCCATATAGGTAACCCGATACATCGTTTATTTGCTTTCTCGAAAACTCATCATCAAGGGGTTGATGTATTACACTCTTATCATATTCTGTTTGTTT
>CAWUNB010000203.1:0-4151 GCA_963923745.1 uncultured Thiotrichales bacterium | reverse complement strand
ATGCCTTCAAGGGAGACAGCGGGCGCATCAACACCCTGGTGTGCACCCCAACCCTGGAAATGGGCGTCAACATCGGTTCCCTAGACGCCGTGCTCATGCGCAATGTACCCCCCCTCCCAGCCAACTACTGGCAACGAGCTGGACGGGCCGGTCGGCAATTTCGCATGGCTCTGGATTTAACCTATGCTCGCCCAACCAGCCACGACCGCGCCTATTTCAACGAACCACTAAAAATGCTCGAAGGGCTGGTCAAGCCCCCCAGCTTCAACCTACGCAACCCGGTCATGGTGACCAAGCATGTACACGCGACGGTGCTGACCACACTCCTAAAAAACTTACGGGAGCGACAATTACCACCATCCCAAGCCCAGGCCCTGGAACAAGCCCTCCGCATCGTTCTTCCTAGCCAGATTCGCCCCTACCTATTTACCGAAATAGGCCACGTGCGCGAAACGCCCCTATCTGTCGCGCCCTTGGAGCAATTACTCCCGCAACACCATTCCACTTTACTGGCGGCGGTATTGGCTGCTTTTCATCAGGGCTGGCCAGCACAAGACCTAGCCCAGAACAGCTCTCCGCCACGGTTAAGGACTTCTGTGGGCCACTGCAAGGAGTGATCGACCGCCTTTTCCAACGCCTGCAATGGGCGCGGCAACAACTGGAGCGGCTCAGTAAAGTTGCCACACAAAAAGGCGCGTTAGATCCTGACGAAGAAGCGTTGCGTAGCCGCTGTGAACTTTTGGTGAAAAAGCTCAAAGGCGATGCCCAGCGTGGCCGTAACCAGGCCGAAGGAGTAGACGACACCAACACCTATGCCGTGTTAGCCGCTGAAGGGTTTTTACCAGGCTATGGATTGGATAGCGGTACCGTCCACCCTGACCCATGTTGCTCCCCGCCACAGCTCCGATATCAACGACTGGGAGCTACGCCGTAACACCGCCCTGGCCGTGCGGGAATATGTGCCAGGGAATTTGATTTACGCCAATGGCCACAAATTTGTCCCCCGCCACTTCTATCTGGTCCCGGCAGAACCCCTACTGTTCAGAATAGACCTGGCCAATGAATCGGTGCAAGAAAGCGGAAAGAGCCAGCCAAACGCCAGCGTGGCCGCCATGGGCAGTCTCCCCCTGGCCGCTGTCGCCATTTGTGATGTGGAGGCTCCCCACCAGTCTTATATCTCCGACGAAGAAGACTACCGTTTTCAAATGCCGGTCGCGGTATTTGCCGAAGACCAAGGACGCCACTCCGGCGGATCCGCTTACGAATGGGGACAAGCTGCCTTACTACTCAAACGCGGATTACATATCCGCTTGATTAACATCGGTCCCGCCAGCACAGTCCAAACCCAAATGGGTTATCCCCTCTGTCGAGTCTGTGGTGCCAGCCGTTCTCCCCTAACAAGCCAAACCGAGCTGGAGCGATTTCAGCAAATTCACGCTGAACGCTGCGGCCAGCCCATTCAAAATATGGGCTTCTACGCAGAAATCATTGCCGACGCCCTGGTATTACCGGATTGCAAATCCCGAGAAATAGCCTACAGCGTCATGGAAGCCCTTCGCCAAGGCGCGGCAAACATCTTGGATATGGAAATCTCCGATTTACAGGTACAAGTTATCGGCAAACCGGCTGGTGAAGTCGTGGACGCCCTGCTATATGACCCCATGCCTGGGGGATCGGGCCTATTAGAACAATTGCTGCAACACTGGCCCGATGTTGTTCAAGCCGCCCGCCATTTGGTAGAAAACTGCCCAGCGGCCTGCGATACCGCTTGCGTGGATTGTCTCCAGCATTTTCGCAACGCTTTTTATCACCGCCGATTAAATCGCCATACCGCCCACACTTCTTTCAAAGAATGGGGTAGCGTTATTCGCTTTACCCACGCCATTCCAGCGGTTTTGCCCGATTCAACTCAACCGCCTCAGCCGGGCAATGCACCAGAACAGCAATTAATAGCCCTACTTAACGCTGCTGGTTTAACTACCTTTACCACTGAACAGCCTATTCCCTTATCCGGCGCTATCACCACCCGACCTGATGTCTATTTCCATAACCCCAACGATCAATATGAAGGCGTTTGTGTTTATCTGGATGGTATGAGCAAACATCTACACGGTAATCCACGGACAGCCGCCCAGGATCGACAAATTCGCGACGAATTGCGAAATACCGATTATGAAGTTATCGAGATTTATTATCAGGAGCTATTTGATAAAACCGCAATGCGAGAACATATACGACGCATTGCTAAGGCCGTGGTAGGCAAAACAAAAGCAAAAGAAATCACTGCTAACGATGCTTGGTTCGAGGCCGTATCCGCCCAAACTCTATTAGCCCCATCAACCCGCCAACCAATAACAGCAACTATTCTCCCCTTCAAAACATTGACCCCCCAAGACAGGGACTTTGCCCCTTACCGTAATTGCGTCCCCCTGACCACCCTCAAAGCCGCCGCCGGCGCTTGGAGTCCAGAACAGTCTGGTTTCCCCAAAATAGCGGACCATGCCGAGGAGTGGGTGGTTATAACCGATAGCCCGATCGAACCAGGCATGTTTGTCGCCCAGGTCATGGGCGAATCCATGGAACCCCAAGTGCCTGCTGGTAGCTATTGCTTATTTCGTCCCGTACCAGCAGGTACACGCCACGGGCGCAAATTATTAGTCTGGCACACCGGAGTAATGGATGAAGAAACCGGTGGCCATTACACGCTAAAAGTTTATTGGAGCGAAAAAATAATGGGGGATAACGGCGAATGGCAACACGAACGCATTACTCTAAAACCCCTAAATCCTAAATACCAACCTTTGGTACTGGAAGCAGAATCCTTCGGAGACGTGCAAGTAATTGCAGAATGGGTTAGGGTTATTTAATCCTGGGCAACCAGGGTGATGAATTAACGATAACCACCCCGCATTGATATGTATACTGATCCCATTTCAGTTCTCCATTTTCGTAAACGTTAGTTGACGAACAGATTCCGCTCCCTTTGACTCCGCTCAGGGAGCGGTGTTCATCGCTTAGCTTTATCCACCCGTCATGCCCGCGAAAGCGGGCATCCAAGCCTTTTCTGCTGGATCCCCGCTTTCGCGGGGATGACAAAATTCAGTGGGAATGACAAAACCGCTCCCTGAGCGGAGTCGAAGAGAGCGGAGTCGAAGAGACAGGTCGAAGGGAGTGGAGCTATCTGCCAATTAGGCTAATTAAGTCCTATTTTCAAAAACCGAAAACTGAAATGGGATCAGCGTACACGGATTAATTCTCAATAATCTAGTTTCTATCCATAATTTCGTGAGGAAGCATGGATAATAATATACCTAATATCTTCCGTGGATTGTCAATAGAGTAATCATCCAGATCAATAATAACCTCAAGCCCTGTTAATTTTAAAAACTTCCAAGTGGTCCCTGTTGTTACTACGCCATAGAGGGTTTCAATAGGATTATTTTCAGTACGATTAAATAATGCGGCAGCTACCATTTCAGCAATACATTGCCCCAAACCGCCGATGATATTTTCGTTTTTTGCTTCGACAATAGCAATTACTGGACTATTTAAGAGTAATTGCTCACCCGATGCGCTAATAATAAAATCACAGAAACCAGTTAATCCTTTAGTTTTGTCAACATTAAACTCCACTCCAGAAAATAAACTAATACGGTGATGAAGTTTTTTGCGTAGCTCAACTAAGATGTTAGTAATAATCAATTCAGAACGAGCTTTTTCGGTATTAATAGCTCGGGCAAGAGGAACATTTTCGGCCAATATCTCCACTAACAAAGGAGTAATCTCTGTCTCAGAGATTAGGCAAAAAAGCCCCTGTTGTTCAGTAAGATGAATGCCGAGTTCTTGCTTAACCCGGCGCAAATCGAAGTCACTGTAGGGCATTAGGATCTTCCGGCGAGTCAATTAATTTTTCGGCTGTGATGACGTTCGAGGGGATGACAAAACGGCTCCCTGAGCGGAGTCGAAGGGAGCAGAGTCTACCCATCAGCCGACGTTTTCAAAAAACCGAAAACTGAAATGAGATCAGTATAAAATTCATTTTTTGCACTACCTATTTAATTGGAAATTAATTTAGGTTTTTCGATAACAGCAATTTGAGCCGTTCAATTTCAGCTAGAGCGGCTTCTTTTTCCTGACGTTCCTCTGCTTCG
>CAWUNB010000202.1:0-4169 GCA_963923745.1 uncultured Thiotrichales bacterium | reverse complement strand
TTACTCGTCATCGCTCAAGATACCAGTGCTTATGGTGTGGATACCAAGTACCGTCATGGTTTTTGGCGAGGCCGACCCATGCGAAGCCGTTTACCAGAATTGGCCAGGGCTCTGGGTGAATTGGGGGTGTGGGTACGTCTTCACTATGTCTATCCCTACCCTTTAGTGGACGAAATTATTCCCCTAATGGCTGAGGGATTGTTATTACCCTATCTGGATGTACCGCTACAACATGCCAGTCCCGTTATTCTCAAAGCCATGGGACGGCCCGCTCACACCGAGAATACCTTGGCTCGATTACGAGCATGGCGAGAGGTATGTCCGGAGTTGGTGTTGCGTAGTACTTTTATTGTTGGTTTCCCTGGCGAAACCGAAGCTGATTTTCAGCAATTACTGGATTTTCTATCAGAGGCGCAGTTAGATCGGGTGGGGTGCTTCCCTTATTCTCCTGTAGATGGTGCCGCAGCTAATCAGCTACCGGGTACGGTGCCAGAAGAAATTAAGTTGGATCGCTTTGAACGCTTGATGGAACATCAAGCTGAAATCTCGGGTGATCGTTTAGAAAATCGCATTGACCATACTTTGGATGTATTAATAGACGCTATTGATGAAACAGGAGCGATTGGGCGAAGTTACGGAGAAGCCCCAGAAATTGACGGCGTTGTATGTTTAGATGGCGTAGGGGAGGAGGAAGTAGAAATCGGCGAGATCTACAAAGCGACGGTAATAGATACCGATGAACATGACCTATGGGCTGAGCTCGTAGACGAATGATAGGTTCTACGCCTATTCCCCTCAGTCTATATGTGCATGTACCATGGTGTCTGCGCAAATGTCCCTACTGTGATTTTAATTCCCACGCTCTTATTACTGAGGCGTTACCAGAAACTTCTTATCTAAATGCCCTCATCCAAGACTTAGAGCAAGAGTTACCCGCTGTGTGGGGACGACGGGTGTCTAGTGTATTTTTTGGGGGGGGTACTCCCAGTTTGCTCTCCCCCGAGGGAGTAGATTGGTTACTGGGAGCGCTGCGAGCTCGTCTACCCATTATCCCCGATGCTGAAATTACTCTAGAGGCCAATCCCGGTACCGTTGATGAAAGTCGGTTTGCTGGATTTCGTGCTGCCGGGATAAACCGGCTCTCTTTGGGGATCCAAAGTTTTAATGATGATTGCCTTTCTCGTCTAGAGCGAATCCACAATGGCTACCAGGCGTTATCTGCATTCCACAATGCCCGAGCAGCAGGTTTTACACGTATTAATCTAGATTTGATGTACGGCCTACCGGGTCAAACAAAGCCCCAAGCGGTAGCGGATCTACTCCAGGCTATCACATTGAAACCGGAACATTTGTCTTGGTACCAACTTACCCTAGAACCCCATACTCCTTTTTACCAAAGTCCCCCAATTTTACCAGAGGATGACGAGCTTATAGCGATGATGGAGCAAGGGATGACTTTGCTAGCTGAGGCGGGATACCAGCGTTACGAGATTTCCGGTTATGCCCAACTTGGCCAGCGTTGCTGCCATAATCTCAATTATTGGACTTTCGGTGATTACCTAGGTATTGGAGCCGGTGCTCACGGAAAGGTAACGGATTTTCAGGGGATCCACCGCTACGGAAAACTGCGCCACCCCCAAGCTTATTTGGCAGGTGTGGCCCAGGGGCTGGCCCGTAGCGAAGAGGTCAGAGTTGTAGCAGACGATCTACCTTTGGAGTTCATGCTTAACGCCCTACGTTTGGTGGAAGGCGTCCCTGCTAATTTATATTTCGAGCGAACAGGGTTAGGGCTGGCCGAGCAGGAAGAAAGGCTGACTGAAGCCCGGCGACGGGGGTGGTTAGCCAGTTCCTCGGATTTGATCGTCCCTACAGAAGAGGGACAACGCTATCTTAATGACTTACTGGAACTTTTTGTCCCAGACAAAGCAAACTAAACCTATTGATCAGCTTTGGAGGGAATCCGGGAGCGTTTCCAGCGAACAACTGGAGATTGAGTCGGGGCGGCCTTATTTGGTTCTGCAGCACGGTGGGAAGGCGTATCCTCTCTAAGGGTCCGTTCCGATTGCTGGAATTTGCGCGGGGTATAGCTGGAACGAGAAAAACCACAACCCGGGCAAGCCATCACCAAATGCTTGCGGGTACCGCAGTGAGGGCAAGCTTCGTAGTTGCTACTGCTTGCTGGAGAGGGTGCCTTGTGAATTCGAGGAACTACTTTTTTACTTCCCTCTGAGGGTATCCGAGAAAAAGAAGCACGATCAGACATACGGTGAAAACCACATTGCGGACATGAAATTAGTTGATGCTTATGGAAACCACATTGGGGACAATTCTCGTATGCCATAGTTTTCTCAGAAGGGCTACAGGTGGATAGGTTCCCGCGTTGGGGAAAGGATTTAGCACCCTAGGTAATCAGTTATCGGCAGGGTTGTCAAAATTTTTGAGGGGTAATTTCTTGGAGAGTCGTTTCTATGAGTTCCATTGACAGGCTTGTTCCTCGACTGGAACAGCTGCTAGATCGGCTGGATATCTTGCTACCGCCGGCTCCTTCCCCCCTCGATTGGGAACAAGTTATTGCCCTGCGCTGGCGGCAGAGACATGGTCAAGGCCATCTTCAAGCTGTTCCTACGCCGAGTGGTATAGATTTGGCGGATTTATTGGGTATCGATCAGCAAAAATCGGTGGTGGATTTGAACACCCGCCAGTTTATTCAAGAATTACCGGCCAATAACGTCCTACTATGGGGGGCGCGGGGCACTGGTAAATCTTCCCTTATTAAAGCACTGCTAAATACTTATAAATCTATGGGTTTACGGTTGGTGCAAGTCGATCGGGAAGGGTTAATCGATTTACCTGACATCGTCACCACCTTACGGGATCGTCCCGAGCGATTCATTGTCTGGTGTGATGATTTATCTTTTGAAGCCCATGAACCCGGCTATAAAGCACTCAAGACTGTGCTTGATGGGGTAGGGGTAGGGGGGAATGTGCTGGTATACGCTACCTCTAACCGCCGCCACCTTTTGCCAGAGTTTCACGAAGATAATCGAGATACTCAATGGGTGGGAGAGGAGATTCACCCAGGAGAAACGGTAGAGGAAAAAATTTCCCTATCGGAACGGTTTGGTTTGTGGCTGTCCTTTTATCCCTTCTCCCAGGAGCAGTATCTGGCCATCGTGGGTCACTGGCTAGCCCATTTGGGAGTGGAGAAGGGAGAGGCCCTAACAGAATCGTTGCGAGAAGCCGCTCTTGGTTGGGCTTTGGCCCACGGCTCTCGCAGTGGTCGCAGTGCTTGGCAGTTCGCTCGAGACTGGGTAGGTCGCCTTGGATTGGATGCTTTTCCATGATCACTAAGGGATTCTCAACCGACGATCAATCTCCCCCTATAGCTGTTGTTTTAGCACGCTGGAGCGAAATCGGCTGGATACGCCCTCTGGACTGGGCATTTGGCGCTTTTCTCCAGCAAGAAGCCCCCGATGCCTCTAAGTGGCTAATTTTAGCGGCCACCCTGGCCAGTCACCAGCTGGGGCGAGGTCAAGTTTATCTGGATTTGGCTGCAACCCTAGAGGCCCCTAAAAAAGCACTATCCCTACCACCAGAGCGTGCCTATTTGGCGGAAGATGACGGGGTAAATCCTCCTCAATTGCCTGATACCGTCTTAGACGGCCTTACCCTAGATGCGTGGCGGGAGGCTCTTCGCCATCCCCGGTTGGTTGATGAGAATAACGGACTGTTGGTGCTGGCGGATAACCGACTCTATCTGCGTCGTTATTGGCAATATGAAAAAGTGGTCAAGCTGGCTATCCAAAATCAGCTAGATTTTCCACAAGATCTATCTGCCGCTGCGGCCAGTATTCGTTCCATCTTGGATGATTTCTTTCCCTCTGTTCACGATATTTCCCCTGATTGGCAAAAAATCGCCTGTGCTTTAGCCGCTCGTAGCCGCTTTAGCGTGATTACTGGTGGGCCGGGCACTGGTAAAACCACCACTGTGGTTAAATTATTGGCACTGTTACAAAAAGTTCACCTTTTAACAGAAAATAATCCCCTGGAAATTCGTCTAGCGGCACCTACTGGCAAAGCAGCAGCCCGTCTTAACCAATCCATCACCAATGCTATTCATAGCAATAAATTTCTTGCTGGGATGGTTTTTCAGCAAGTAACTACTCTTC
>CAWUNB010000201.1:0-4174 GCA_963923745.1 uncultured Thiotrichales bacterium | reverse complement strand
CGCAATTGGGCTTTGGGGCGGCAGGGGGGTAGGAGGGGTAATGGAAGTAGGCACTGAAATCGGCGCTGATGGAGGCTTACGTCCCCGGCGTTGCGCAGCACTCCGGTTGATTTCCTCTACTGCGAGTACTTCTTTTTCCCCAGCCGGTTTGGCCTTAGGAATGTCCAATTGCCCTCGGTCCACCTGCAATCGCCCCCCCACTTGAATGGCTTGCCTATCTCCCTTGGCCTGGAGGGTTCCGCTCACGGTGGCTTGAATATCATCCCGTTGCAATAACCTGGCTTCCTTAAGCAGCAGCTCGAGAACGAAGGATTGGGAATCCAGCCAATCGCCGTGGCCTGATAGTTGTAATTGTCCGGATCCCCCATCCCGCGCTGATCCGCTTTCCACCACCAGTTGACTATCAGCCAATGCCAGCTGCAATTGGATATCGGTCAAAGTTGTACCGGTGGCCATGGCCTGAAGCCGACCATCGGCCAAAATTAAAGGACCCTGGAGGTGGGGAGTTGTTAGGGAACCGGTGATTGCTAACTGGCCGGTCAGTCGTCCTTGGATAAGGGGATCCGTTAAGCCTGTTAAGGTCAGTAAGGGTTCCATAGTCATATCCACCTCGAGTTCCCCTTGAATAGAGGGATTCCCTGGGTTCATCGCAAAAGGGATCAGGCTTATTCGCCATGGCCACTCTATCCAGCCCCGCGTAGTCCCCAATCCCTGACTGGTGGCCTCCAGCCGCAACCGCCCCCCTTGGTGGCGGGCATGAAATGCCAGTGCCAGCCCCGGGATCCAAGGTTGGCCAGCAGTGGGCGTTAGCTCTCGAAGCTGGAGATAACCACTGGGATGGAGATCATTAAGTCGCCCTTCCAGATGGATTTGGGCTTGGGCTTGGCCCTGAAGGAGAGGAAGGTTCAATCCCAGAGCGGCAAAACTTTGCAGCGAGTTATCTCCTGTTAGGTCTAGTACTAGTTCACCCGCTTTGAACCGACCTTCCCCCTGCACATGGACTCCCCCCACAGTTAGACGCAATGGTGATGTCAATATCAACTCATCTGGCGATGGGAGATGAAGGCCTACAGAGCTCTCCAATATCAAAGGCAGTCCACGCCATTGACCCTGGAGAGTTTGGATTTGCATGCCATAACCCATTGTCTGGGGGAGCCACTGACCCTGTCCCGCCAAAGTAAAAGGGCTATCTGGACTGCTGTGTCCTGCCAGTTCTCCCTGCCATTGCAACAAAGTTGGGTGGCCCTGGAAAGTAATACGGGCTTGGGTGAGACCAATGGGATCCCGAGTATCCAGAGTTAATTCACCCCGTAAGAGGTGAGTTTCTATATCGCCTTCCAATTGGCCTCGGAGTTGACGGGTCGACTCTTGTAGCGTGAGGGCAGTTAAGGCGAGGTGGGGACCAGTAAGGTGGTAATCACTGCTGGCAGTGAGGCGGTCACTATGAAGTTGGACTCGGCCCTTCATCTCCTTTGCTGTCAACTGGCCCTGCGTTTTGACGGTAGTTGTTCCCAGTGGGCCCATCAGAGTGGCAGCTAATTCCGCTACCAATTTGTTATGAACTGGCTCGAGTTCGCCTTTGCCTTGAAGTTTCAGGGAGGGGAACTGAGGAATTTCTAATCCATCAATACTAAGCGCTGACAATACTACCGGAGGCCAGTGGGGTGGCAATTGGGCCAGCATTCGCTGAAGGGGCTGGAGGGGAGAAAGGGATGAAGAGGAGGCAAAGCGGGGGTGAAGCCTTACTGTTTTTGCGGTCAATTGGCTGATGGTGAATCGACCCTGGAGTAATTGACTGGGTTGCCAGGTTAGATCCACATCCTTCATCTCCACCCAAAGTCCTTGCTGGTCTGCTAACGCGAAATGAGCTAAGTGGAACTGCCAGGGAAACAACCCACTCCAGCCCTGCAATTGGAGATGCCAGGGAGCTGCTCGTTGGCTGATTTCTTGAAGTAGCCTTTCTCTGACGGCAGGAAGTTGCAGCCCAGCCAAGGCGATCCCCATTAGTAACAGGGGAAATACCAGCAAACCCCGTACTATACGCAACACTGGGGCTAGGCCCGGAATCGATTAGTGAACCGCACCAAAGTAGTAAACCGTTCTCGGGCCGCACCACTATCTAGCAGTGCTTGTGCACGGGTGATACCAGTCGCCATGTCGGGAACCAAATCGGCGGCGTAAAGAGCCGCTGCGCTGTTGAGAACCACGATGTCTCGAGCCGGTCCCAACTGGCCCTCCAGCACCCGCAGAATAATGGCTAAGCTTTCCTGGGCGCTGGTTGCCACCAAAGTTTCCAAACTAGCCCGAGCAAGACCGAATTGCTCTGGGGTTACCGTGTAACGATGAACCACGTTATCCCGCAGCTCTGCCACTGCAGTGGGAGCACTCAAGCTGAGTTCATCTAAACCATCAGCCGCGTGGACCACTAGGACATGACGGCTACCCAATCGCCTTAACACCTGGGCTAAGGGTTCTAACCATTCTTCGGCGAATACGCCAATCAACTGGTGGGATGCTCCGGCGGGATTGGTGAGGGGACCCAGCAGATTAAATAAGGTACGGACTCCCATTTCCCGGCGGGGACCTACGGCGTGTTTCATGGCGCCATGGTGACGCGGTGCAAACATGAAACCCACACCGGTTTCCGCGATACAACGTACTAATTGCTCCGGCGTGAGATCCAAATAGATCCCGGCTGCTTCTAGCACATCGGCACTGCCAGAACGGCTGGACACTGAGCGGTTGCCGTGTTTGGCAACCTGAGCACCGCCAGCAGCAGCTACAAAAGCCACCGCAGTGGAAATGTTAAAAGTGTGGGCCCCGTCACCGCCGGTGCCACAGGTATCTAGCACATGGTCGCCTTTAAGGTGCACTGGGGTAGCAAGGTGGCGCATGACACTGGCGGCAGCGGTGATTTCCTCTACCGTCTCTCCCTTCATCCGCAATCCCACCAAAAATCCCCCTATCTGGGCAGGAGTCGCATGTCCTCCCATGATGAGACCCATTACCTTAGTCATTTCTGCGGCAGTCAGGTGGCGACGTTCGATAACGGCGCGGATGGCAGCGGACATATCCATGGTGCTATCTCCAGTAATAGCTGTTGGGCCTGATTTGGCCTGTTGTAGGGTAGGATATAGACAATTACAACGGGAGCAGGCTATGGGCAATACATTGGGTAACTCGTTACGGGACGCTATGCTGAAGGCGGGGGTAGTGGAACCTAGCAAAGTTAAGGTTGCCATCCAACAGGGAAAGAAACAAGAACGCCAAGATCGTCATCGACAACGCACCGGTGCTCCTCCTCAAGTTAGTGAAGCAACGGAAGCAGCAGCCCGAGCGGAAGCAGAGCGCCTCGCACGGGATCGAGAACTCAATCGCCAGCGCCAAGAGGCAGCAGCAGCGAAGGCTGGCCGTATTCAAGCCAAACAACTCCTGCGGGAACAGGCCAAAAATGATGATAAAGCCGAGGAGCTGTTTAATTTTACCGAGGGTAAACTGATCCGCCATCTTTACGTGACCAGTGGCCAGCGTAAAGACTTGCTAATGGGACGATTGGTGATCGTGGCCCTGGGAGAACGGCATTTCATCGTGACAGCTGAAATTGGCACCAAAGTACAAGGGTTGGTGCCAGGAATTTTTATTTATCAGGTCAGTGGGGAAGAAGAGAAGAGACCTAGCGAAGATGATGATCCCTATGGGGCTTATCAAGTACCGGACGATTTGTTGTGGTAGGGCGGCGGAGAGAAGATGCGGGGAGCGAAACGCTGTTCCATCCGCTGATATAACTGGGGGTCTTTGAACGTGTGGAGAAAGTGGCTCGCTGTAGGAGTCAAATACCAAGCTAATCCAGTGATTAAGTAAAGCAACAGTGTGGCTCGCTGGCTGCGAGGGGACGTGAATTTTAAGGCAGTTCCGAAGGAGCGTTTAAAACGCACTCCGTAGAGATTGACGCTGTATAGCTCGTCTAGCGTTAAATGGACCAAGTAGCCAAAGGTGACAAAGCTACCAGCGATCCATGACTGAAAAGCAGGGTAACGGCCTAGCCGATAAAGTGCGACGGTTGTGATAAAGCCGAACAACAACGCCGCCGGGATAGAATGAAATACCCCTCGGTGAATAGTAAGTTGGTTGAAGGCCCAAAAGACCCCGTAGCGCAGTGTGAGAGCAACACCGG
>CAWUNB010000200.1:0-4177 GCA_963923745.1 uncultured Thiotrichales bacterium | reverse complement strand
CTGTTGCCGCTGGAAATGGGCAGTGGTTGGTGTTGAGGACGGCTTGGGTCTATGGCCGACGGGGGCGTAATTTTTTGCTGACAATGGAGCGGTTGGCGAAGGAAAGGGATACCCTGCGAGTAGTAGACGATCAGCGGGGGGCACCTACCTGGAGTCGCCTAATCGCTGAGGCTACGGCGGCTATTTTAGCTCGTTGTCGCACCTCTCAAGGTCGCTTTGCCATAGCGGACTACAACGGTCTGTACCACCTCACCGCCAGCGGAGAAACCAGTTGGTACGGTTTTGCCCAGGCAATATTTGAACTCGGAAGCAGCCCCCGTCCTCAAATCATCCCGATTACTACAGCTGATTACCCCACCACCGCTGCGCGACCCAGCTACTCGGTGCTGGACAATCAACGGCTTTACCAAACCTTTGGGTTAATTCTGCCAGATTGGCGGGAAAGTTTAGCCCTGGCTATGGACCGATTTCCGTGAAACGACTCGGTTTCGCCCCTGACGTTTAGCGGTGTAAAGCGCTAAATCAGCTGCGTGAAGCAGGGCATCAGGGGATGGAATGTAGCTAAGGGTTAGGCAATCTACCTGCAATTCTGAAGGAGGTGCTCCATAACAAGGGCAAGCCACCGCCAGCCCTACGCTAACCGTTACTTGCTCAGCAACAGCAGAAGCCTTATGGGGAATTGCCAGCTCCATCACTCGTTGGCAGATTCGCTCACCCGTGGCTAATGCCTCAGCTACGGAAGTATTGGGTAGCAATACCGCAAATTCTTCACCACCGTAGCGTGCCACCAATTCTCCCGCCCGTGCAGCGCTACTAGAGATGGCTCCGGCCACCTGTTGCAGACAGCTATCTCCCATTAAGTGACCATAGTAATCGTTATAATCTTTGAAATGATCTATATCCACAATTAACGTGGCTAGTAGCATGTAACGTCGAGTAGATCGAGACCACTCGTCATTGAGTTGTTCATAAAGTACTCTGCGATTAGCTAATCCAGTAAGGGGATCTGTAGTCGCCAACTCTCGCAGCTGATCAATATGGCGTTTTAGCGCAACGTGGGTGCGGACTCGAGCTAATAACACATCACGATTAACTGGTTTGTGGACAAAATCGACAGCACCAGCAGCTAAGGCCCGAGATTCACTGCTTGGATCATTTCTCGCTGTTACGAAAATAATGGGAATATCTCGTGTCGTCGGCTCATTTTTGAGCCGAGCACACACTTCATAACCATCCATTTCCGGCATCATGACATCTAGCAAAACTAAATCCGGTAAAACATTTTTAACCAAGTCGATACCTTCCATTCCAGACAGGGCAAAGCGAACGCCATAATTATCTGCAAGGCTATCGGCTAATACCTGAACATTTTCTGGCGTGTCATCAATAATTGCTACGTTAGCAATATTCATGGAAGCCCCTTAAGGTAGTGGTTTTAATATTCCATGTTGAAATTGTGTTAGTGCGGCCAACGCATTTTTGAAAGCCAGTTTACGAGTCGCATCTACCGTTGGGGCAAAAAATGGACCAAGGGCGCTACCTGCGACTAAATTCTCAATACGGCTAACGACCCGAGTGGCTTGAAAATCATTCCCGGCTAGGTAGTTAGCTAATTCCGCTAATTCTTCTTTAAGGTGTTGATAGTGCTGAGAATCGAAAGCAGGTAATGACTTTTCTTGAAGCTGGCGGGGCGGAATGTGCTTTATTAGGGCGTTGACTAATTGAACTGGATCAACGGGTTTACTGAGATGTTCTCGCATTCCCGCCGCTAGGCTGGCTTGCTGATGTTGGACCATAGCCGCTGCCGTTACTGCTAAGATCGGCGGCGTTTGTATTCCCAATCGAGCCTGGATTTCCTGAGTGACTTGATAGCCGTCCATTTCCGGCATTTGTAGATCCATGAGAACGGCTGCAAAACGATTCGGTGTCATTAAGGCTAAAGCAACGCTACCACTGTTCGCCACGACCGGTTGGAATCCTAATTTTTTTAATAATTCCTCCATGAGAATTAAATTAGTTTCCTGATCATCGACTACCAAAATACGGGCGCCTCGAATATCTTCAACCCGAGTAGCTAATTCAGCCAGTGAGGGTGCCGAAGATGAATTAGAGTAGGGCACATTTTCAATAGACTGAAAGGTAACAGTAAAAGAGAAGCGACTACCAACATCGGGTTCGCTCTCGGCACTGATTTCCCCTCCCATCAAAGTTAATAACTGTTTGCTAATAGCTAAACCAAGACCACTACCACCGTATTTTCGCGTCGTGGACGTGTCACCTTGAGTAAAAGTAGCAAATAACTTGCTTAATTGTGTCGGCGTCATACCAATACCGGTATCTTGTACGGTAAAACCAAGCCGTACCATCGTATCTGGTGCAGCAATACTCTCAACGGCTAAACAAACTTGTCCCCGTTTGGTAAATTTAACAGCATTGCCTATCAAATTCACTAATACTTGTGTCAACCGAAAGCTGTCCCCAATTAAATGAGGTGGAACATTGGGATCGATTATAACTTTCCAGTTTAATCCTTTTTCCTCAAAACGTAACGTAAACAAATCGGTAATATTACGAATAACATCAGCTAATTCAAAAGGTCGCTGCTCAATATCTAATTGTCCAGCTTCAATTTTGCTGTAATCTAATACATCGTTAAGCAAACGCAGTAATGCTTTAGACGATGAGTTGACCTTACTCAGATAATCTCGTTGGTGGGAGGTTAAGTCGCCTTCTAACAATAAAGTGGTCATTCCTAAAATACAATTCATGGGACTACGTAATTCATGGGACATATTAGCTAAGAAATCTCCTTTCGCCTGATTGGCGGCTTCAGCGGCGATCTGAGATTTCTGAAGCGCTTGTTCAGCTTGTAGCCGGGCTGTTTCGTCATGCACAATGGAAAATAATAATGTTTTATTATCAACGACAATAGGAGTGGAATAAACATCGACATTTCGAGCCAAGCCATCAGCTAATCGATGAGCAAAATGGAAATGATTTTTTTCACGATGGGTCGCTTGATTACGCACCAATGCGACTTGCTCAGGAGGTAAAGTATTAATATCTTGAATAGACATTCTAAGTAGAGCTTCCTTAGAATAACCGTAAAAGTCTATCGCCGCTTGATTAACGGCCACTAATGCTCCTGTATCGGAATCAATCAGGAGCATAACGGACTGATTATCTTCAAATAAAGCCCGGAAGCGGGACTCACTAGCTTGCAAAGCGGCGGTGCGAGCTTCAATACGCTGTTCTAACTCTTGATTGAGAGAACATATTTCGTACTCCATGCGTCGCCGTTCTGTGACATCAATCAATACGCAGTGGGTGCGCAGAAATAAACCATTATTACTTCGCTGAATGCGACCAGAAACTTGTACAATCCGTGGTGAACCATCACGATGAATTAGCTTAATTTCACCTTCGACACTATGATTCGTTTTAAATTCGTCATAAGCGGAATCAAACTGATCTTTGATACTATCATCCCAGTATTCAATAAAATCATGATCCAACATTGCTTTTGGTGAATCAAATCCCAATAACTCTGCCATCTTATTATTAGAATCCAACCAGCGACCTTGTATATCTAAAGATTGATAGGCAATGGGTAAATGTTCAAATAAATCACGAAAACGCTGTTCGCTTTCGCGGAGATTTTGTTCTGCCTGTTTGCGCTGAGTGATATCTTCTGAAAAAATTAAAATACCACCGATTGTACCGTCTTGTTGTGGCCAAGGTCGTATTTCCCAGCGTAACCACTGTACCGTACCATCCAGACGAGGAAAACAATCCTCTTTCGCGGTAATCGTTTCTCCCGCCATACCCCGCTGATGTATTGCTTTCCAGTTGTCACCAATTTCGGGAAAGACTTCGTAATGGGAGAGACCGATAATATCCCGTCCATCGAGACCATAATCATTTAACCAGCGTTGACTGACAGCGACATAGCACATCTGCCGATCAAACATCCCTAGCGCAGCGGGTGCATATTTTATAAATAAATTTAGTCGTTCGTCACTTTCATACAAAGCTTGTTCAATTTGTTTGCGAGCTGTAATGTCTTGGGTTATTCCTCCCATACCCAATAGCACGCCTCCGGGACCAGCGCTATAAACTCGTCCTCGTGCGCTAATCCAATGTAAATGACCATCTGGCCAGTAAACTCGGTATTCGG
>CAWUNB010000199.1:0-4219 GCA_963923745.1 uncultured Thiotrichales bacterium | reverse complement strand
CTGGAGTACGGATTGTCCCACCAGCGTATCTCCATACCCTACGGTGAGATCCCGGCTAGCCGCTTGGTTACAGTGCACCACCTGCCCATCTCTATCCAGTACGAACAGGTAATCTTCCATGGCATCAAATAATCCCTTCAGGTTTTCTCGTTGGTAGGTGTTCTCCCGAACATCCTCTAGGTGACGCAACCCTTGGCCAAATTGATGCGCCAAGGTTTCTAAACCTGTTAGCAAAGTTTCATCTAATTCATAGGCGTAATGACTGGCCAGGTTTAGGCAAGCCACGGGTTGGCCGTCTATCTGGATGGGGAGTACCACCAGGGTTTTAATGCCTTCGGCCACCAAGGGGGGAGATTGAATTAATTCCAGATTCTGCTGCTGGGCCGATAGGTGATAGCCACTGGTAACAATGTGTCCTTGGGCTACTAGAGCTGCCTGGGGAGAATTGGCAGTTAGCTCCCCAACTCTTTCCACAAAAGCCGGGGACAGGCCGCGATGCTGCACCAAAATACAACTTCCATCGGGACGACGGAGATAAAGCCCCCCCGCCGTCAATCCTTCCATGTGCAGAGCCGTATCCAAAATAGCGTTGTACAGGGTTTCTTGATCGGGCCCCTGATGCAGCAGTCGACTAAATTGATTCTGTAGGGTGACTAATTCTTCCTGGCGGTGATAACTGGAGATATCCACAGTGACTCCCATCATCAGATGGGGTTCACCGTACTCGTCCCATTCCACCACCTGGCCTCGGGATGATACCCAATGCCAACTACCGTCTCCCCGTTGGAAGCGATAAATAATCTCACAGTGGGAAGAGTTTCGGTCCAGAGCGGCAGTGATACCCTGCTCCAAGCGTCCCCGATCTTCCTTGTGGACCAATGCCAGCCAATCGTCTAGGTAGCGGACTGATTCGGCGGAAAGGTTAAATAATTCTATTAGGGCAGGATTCCAGTACACCCGTTTGGTGGCCGGATTGTATTCCCATATTCCCAACTTGCCAGCAGCCAGCACTATCTCCAACCGATCCCGGAAGCGACTGGTTTTGATAGAGTGGTCGTCTATCTCGTTAATTTTTTCTGCCGGACTACCACTCTGTTTGGTAATTTGCCGGCAGATATCATCCAGCTCCAACAGGAGGGAACGGGGTGGAGCGCCTTGGTTGGCCTGTTGTTCTAACTTGCCTGCCACCACTGACAATTGCCGCTGACCAAAACCACCAGCGACCCCCTTAAGGCGATGGGCCAACCGCCTAACCTCTTGCCAGTTGCTGTCCCCCGCAGCGACTTGGATTTCTTGTTGGCGATCCGGCAGATCCTGCAGGAAGCAACGTTGTAAGGTTTGGTATTCCGGATCGTTGGCGAGGTCAGTAGCAGTGGAAGCAGTGGTAGACGTCTCTGTTAAGTAGGTAGTCAGTACCTGATGGAGTTGTTGCCAATCCACGGGTTTAGTGAGGAAAGCATCACAACCTGCCGCCAAACAACGAGTCTGATCTTCGGTAGTGGCGCTAGCGGTGAGGGCAACGATGGGGCGAGAAAAACCCGTAGCTCGCAGCAATTCGGTAGCAGCAAGACCATCCATCACCGGCATTTGGATGTCCATTAACACTAGGTCTACATCGCTAGCCAGAGCCTGCTCCACCGCCCCTTGACCATCTTCCGTCACAAACACTGTAGCCCCAGCCCGGCGCAAGTACAGAGAAATCAGTCGTTGGTTATCTGGGTTATCTTCTGCCAGCAACACCACTCCCTGCACCGAGGAACGACGTGCTGGGAGTGGAAGACGATCGGGGGTAAGGGTGGCCAGATCAACGACCCAATGCTCTTCCTCTGGGATGACAGCGTTAACCACCAGCGTGAAGACACTACCCGTTCCCGGACTACTGACTAGAGTGACTTGCCCTCCCAAGCGGCTAGCGAGTCGCTGAGAGATATGTAATCCCAGACCGGTACCGCCATAACGACGGGTAGTGGCCCGATCGGCTTGAGTGAAAGGTTGAAAGAGATGGGCTTCCTGATCGGCGGTAACACCAATCCCTGAATCGAATACGGTAAATACCGCTTGGTGTTGGGTGGAGTCGACGCTAACTAACAAACGGATGTTACCCCGCTCGGTGAACTTTACCGCGTTGTTTAACAAGTTGACTAAAATTTGCCGCAACCGGGTGGGATCGGTGCAAAGAGTGGCTGGTAAGGGCAAAATAGGCGTGATGAGAAAACCTAATCCTTTATCCCTTGCCAGCGGGCGAATGAGATCATCCAAGTCTCGAAGCAAAGTAAATAAATCGGTAGGAATATGTTCCACCGTCACTTGTTCTGCTTCGATTTTTGATAAATCCAAAATGTCATCCACTAATGCCCGCAAATGGTGACCATTGCGGATAACAGTGTGGATAGCGTCATCCCGTTGTAGGGGGGGTTGATCTTCTTCTAGTAAGGATTCAGCAAATCCAATAATGGCGGTCAGAGGAGTACGGATCTCGTGACTCATTCCGGCCAAGAAAGCACTTTTCGCCTGACTGGCTTTGGTAAGAGCGGTATTTATCTCTATTAATTCAGCAGTGCGTTTGCGAATTCGTTCCTCTAACGAACTCTTTTCTTTCATTAAAACCGATTCTACGGTTTGACGCAGCCGGGCGTAAAACACAACCAATCCAGCCAATAACAAACTCAGTGTAACAGGCACTCCTCGGCTAGGAGGGGAATTCATCGAAGCCAAGTATTCGCTGGTGGGATGGACTTGCAGCAACCAGTCCCGTCCGGCAATGGATAAGTGATAGCTCTGAGTAAAACCATTCTTCACAGTTGCTATTTGGGGAACAGGAGAAGTGAGATCCCAGGGAAGCCAAGCCAGCGTTTGTTCTTCTTCCGGTGTGGTTACATCCCGGAGCAGAAAATCAAGCCCCCGCCGGTAATGAATGTCTAGTACCCCCCTGAGCATTTCTTCAATACGGATGACCCCAACGGCAAAACCTTTCAAGCTATCTCGCTGAGTTTCAAGAATATCCTGCGCCGGTCCCTCTTGGTAAACGGGGACAAATAACAGAAAGGCTGGCTGATTCCCCTGATCTTGAACTAGGCGAATGGGAGCAGTGGCTATTGGTTTACCAGAGACCCAAGCATCTTGCAGGGCTTGGAGGCGAACTTGTTGGGAACCGAGGTCAAATCCCAGTGCGGTACTATTGCCCTGATGGGGTTCAATATAAAACACTGGAAAGTAGGTATCCCGAGGAGCGACAGGGATTGCTGTCCCTTCTTGTTTTTCATATATCTGGAAGTTGGGGTAGCCTTCATTGATGGCGGCTTGCTCCCAGCGTTCTTTGTTGTCAGAAGAAACTCTGGGAACCCACTCTAGAGCCTGAATCCACGGATTCTGTTGGAGCAATTCTCGACAAAACAGATGGAATTCTTGGCGGGAAACAAATTCTGAGGCGTCAAAAAATGACACAATGGAGGCTACTGTTAAACGAGCAGCCCGTTCCGCACTCTTAATGCCGTTAAGGGCTTCAGCCGTTTGGTCTCGATAGTTCTCCTCTGCCGCTAATCGATGCTGGTGTACTACCAACAACTCCCCCAATAACCCTAATCCTACCAACAGCGCAGACAATAGAAATAAGTACCAGTCGTTATGGTGAGTCCTATCATCCCGAGCAGCGGTCACCAATAGCAAGGGTGTTAGTAATAAATAACCTGCGGCCTCTCCAAACCACCACACCGTCCAATTTTGGATGGCTAGGGCGCGAGGCAAGTAGCCTTCCAGGTATAAAATTCCCAAACTCATTGTGGCGATCAAGACAGGCATTAGCACTGCGATAGCCAGGTAACTCCCTATTTCTGTCGCTTGCTGTGGCAGAATCCCGGAAGTTGGTCGGGCAAATCGATTCATCAAATACAGGATAAAACCAATTTGTAGAGTAGATCCCGTCGCAATGGCTAGGGATACTGTCATGTCCCAATAGGGCAAATTAATCAAAAGAGATCCTATGAAGACCCCCATCAGGGGGCGGCTCCCCCGTAGCCACAGCCAGGCCAAGGCCAGCCCTGACGGCAACCAGATTGGCGTGACGACTTCTGGTGCAGGGGCTAACAGCAAGCACAGTCGCCCCAGCAGATAGTACCCTCCAGCAAGAAGGATGGTCTCAGCCGGGAGACGTAGGGCCGTTTTCATGGGGGCAGGTTCCCTTGTAGTTCCCTTAAGGCGGGGTCCGTCGACACGGGTCGCC
>CAWUNB010000198.1:0-4241 GCA_963923745.1 uncultured Thiotrichales bacterium | reverse complement strand
AGATCCTCTCTGGTCTCGTGGGCTCGGAGATGTGTATAAGAGACAGAAGATACCCGTACCCCGGTACGAATTGGTATTATTGCTCTATTAGCTAATATGCTATTCAATGTTGTTTTGGTTTTCCCCTTGGCCCATGCTGGATTAGCTTTGGCGACCACTCTATCGGCCTATCTAAATGGGGGATTACTTTATCGGAAGTTGCGTCAAGCAAATGTTTACCAACCTCGCCCTGGTTGGGCTGATTTTCTTTGGCGCTGCATCCTAGCCGATCTAGGATTAGCATTTATTTTGAGCTGGGGGAGTGGTGAGCTGGATCTATGGATAGCTAGAAATGCGTTGGCTCGAGGTGGCTATCTGTTGCTCTGGTTATCAGTGGGAATCGCCAGTTATTTTGCCTTACTCACTCTACTAAGAATTAATTTGCGGGGCGTTTTACTGGGACATGCCCATCGCCGTTAGTAGTATCAGCTAATTAGAGAGATTCCATGGAGATTATTCGCGGGTTACACAATCTACGCCCTTGTCACCATGGTTGTGTTGCCACTATTGGTAATTTTGATGGGGTTCACTTAGGGCACCAACAAGTATTGGGGCAGTTAGCGGAAAAATCTGCTGAGTATGGCGTACCCACCACTATTATTACCTTTGAGCCCCAACCTCAAGAATGGTTTTCCCCTGAGCGGGCTCCCCCCCGCTTGACCCGTTTTCGAGAGAAAGTAGATGCTCTGCGGCGGTATACCGTAGATAAGTTGCTGTGTCTGCGCTTTAACCAAGCGTTGGGAGAAATGACAGCTGAAGCTTTTATTGAAGAAGTTTTAGTAAAAGGATTAGGGATTCGTTATTTGGTAGTCGGTGATGATTTCCGTTTTGGCCAAGGGCGACGGGGGGATTTTGCCATGCTGCACCAAGCTGGGATAGTGCATCATTTTCCTGTGGCGAGTATGCATACTTTTTTAATTGACCATCAACGGGTGAGTAGTACTCGGGTGCGGCAAGCCTTAGCTCAAGGTCAATTAGATGAAGCGGCTAAATTGCTGGGACGCCCTTATCGATTATGTGGTCGGGTCGCTCATGGGGACAAGCGGGGACGACAGTTAGGGTTTCCTACCGCCAATTTATTTTTACGGCGTCATGCCATCCCTATCAGCGGAGTTTATGGGGTAGAACTCTTCGGTTTAATGGATGAACCTCTGCCTGGGGTTGCCAATATCGGCCTCCGTCCCACTATTGGGGGAAATCGACCACTATTAGAAGTCCATCTATTGGATTTTACCGGCGATATTTATGGTTATCATGTAGAAGTTGACTTTCTTTATAAAATACGTGAAGAACGTCGTTTTCCTTCGTTGGCTGATCTAACTCAGCAGATTCACCAGGATATTCAACAAGCTCGCGGTTTTTTTGCTGAACAGAGGGCGTGTTGATGACAAATTACTCATCCTATTATCTACCCTGGTTGTGGTTATCGGGCTTGGTAATAGCATTGGACCAAATTAGCAAATATCTAATAACCGCCTGGTTGGTTCCAAAACAAGTTATAGAATTACTACCCATCTTTAACTTTACCCTCGTCTATAATCAGGGTGCTGCTTTTAGCCTATTAGCCAATGCCGGGGGTTGGCAACGGTGGTTTTTCATTGGATTGGCTGGTGGGATAAGTATTGTTCTTGTTTTATGGTTGCGTCGTCTACGGGCTGGGGCTTGGTTAGAGGCTTTAGCGTTGACCCTGATTCTCGGAGGTGCTTTGGGGAATCTATGGGACCGTATTTGGCTGGGGCAGGTAGTAGATTTTATTCAATTTCACTGGCATCACTGGTATTTTCCTGCTTTCAATATAGCTGATAGTGCTATTACTTTAGGGGCAGGGCTAATTATTTTGGACGCTATCTACCGTCGGAGTTCCTCCGACGAGGATTAATAATAACTGGGCTTAACTGTCCCGAGCTTAACTGTCCATGGTTTCTCTCTTACCTTGGCACCACCATAGTTGGCAGCGGTTGATTCACCGTCATCGCCTGGGGCGTTTGCCCCACGCTTTGTTGTTAGTGGGGGCAGTGGGGCAGGGCAAAGGGGTTTTGGCTCACTATTTTGCCCAGGCTTTGTTGTGCAGATCGTTGGATAGTTCTGGAACTCCTTGTGGCACTTGCGGAGGTTGTCGGCGTTTTTTGGCGGAAACCCATCCAGATTTCTTGCGTATTCAACCAGAACGAGAAACTAAAGCGGATTCTGGGGACGAAGAGGGAGCCAAAGAAGAAAGTAGTGGTAAAACAGCAATTAAGGGAAGCCGTTGGATTAAGGTAGAACAGATTCGCGCTTTGGGGGAATGGATTTCCCTTCGCCCCCATTATGGTGGGCGTAAGGTAGCTATCTTGAACCCCGCAGAACAAATGAACAGCAGTGCGGCTAATGGCTTGCTCAAGACCTTGGAAGAACCTCCAGGGGACGCTGTGTTGATACTGCTAACTCCTGCTCCTACCCAGTTGCCCATTACCATTCGTAGCCGCTGTCAGACAGTTATTTTACCACCGGTGTCGCCAGCCCAAGGAGTCCCTTGGTTATTGGCTCAGGGGGTTGCTGATCCGGCCTTGGCAACATTGGCCTTTAATTTGGCAGAGGGAGCGCCTTTGGCGGCGTTAGAATTGGCTAAAGGGGATGTTCTTTCTCGACGTCGTGCGTTGTTCGGTGAACTGGAAGGGGTGGTAAGCGGACGGTTGTCCCCCTTAGCGGTGGCGCAAAATTGGATCCCGCTATTAGCAGAAACTCTGGCGCTACAATGGAGTTGGCTGGCCGATATGATTCGCTTACTTTCTGCTCCTGGAACAAGAGCTGTAGTGAACACTGACTTAGCGGATGGGTTAGCCCGCCTTGCCCGTCAACTGGGTTTAGAACGCTTATATGGCCTATTGGACCGAGTCACAGAAGCCCGCCGTTTAGTTCAGGGATCTAGCAATCCTAATCCTCAGTTATTACTGGAAGATTTGCTGATTCCTTGGCGCGGTCAGGGGTGAAAATTTTTAAGTAGGGTAGTATCCATCTAAAAAAAGCGACCGCGTACTTTGCTCGGGAGTCGCTCCAAGGTACGCGTTCATGAAGCAGTGGCGACATCAATACCCGGTGGACATGATGGCCCGCATCTTTGCCGTCTCGCGTAGCACGCAGTGGAGAATGAACGACTCAAGGTGGCGATCCATTCAAGCGGAAGTGTCCGTTATTGACAGTACACCTCACTCACCCTCCTTGGTGAGCTTCAAAAGAAATAGAAACTAGAAGGCTGCGCCGGAAGATACCCCTAACCGCTTGAGGATAATGGCCATTGGGCAGAAGCCGGTAAAGGCTGACTGCAGTAGGTTGACACCGACGAAACCAGTGAACCACAACCAGTTGGGAGAATGGTAGACGCCTAGCAGAACGCTTAGCACAATGAAAAGACCAGCAGCAGCCAATACGATACGATCAACGGACATAATTCCTCCAAAATATCATGGTTAACTAACCACCGAAGTCACGGACAGGATGGCCGAGGGTGGTGGGGGAACACTATGGGCAATTGCAGCCGTTTTCAACGATGACCATTAAATACTGCTGAATAAATCTGACTTAGGAGAGAATGGGATGTTTGATTTTACCGGCCAAGTAATCCTAGTAACGGGGGCAGCAGGTAACTTAGGGCAAGCAGTAGGAGCAGCCTTTCAGACGGCTGGAGCTCGCCTTGCACTCGTTGCTAGGTCATCTCAGCAATTAGCGGCTTTGTGGCCAGCTGGACCGGCGATATTTCACTGCTTAGCTGACCTAACAGATCCCCCAGGAGTTACTGCCGCCGTGGATCAGGTAGTAGCTCACTACGGTCGTTTGGATGTGCTGGCTAACATCGCTGGAGGATTCACCATGGGCCCTCCTATCCATGAGACCTCCCCAGAAACTTGGCAATTTATGCTGGACCTTAATGCCCGCTCTGCATTTCTTACCAGCCGGGCCGCCATCCCCCATTTCCGTCGGCAGGGGAGGGGTAAAATTATCAACATCGCCGCTCGAGCCGCTTTGGAAGGCCGAGCCAATATGGGCCCTTATTGTGTTTCCAAGGCGGCTGTTATCACTTTGACTGAAACCTTAGCAGCAGAAAACAAGGCAGCAGGGGTTAATGTGAACTGCATTTTGCCAGGTACGCTGGATACCCCCCAAAACCGAGCAAGTATGCCGGATGTTGATCCCACTCATTGGGTAAAGCCAACGGCCCTAGCAGA
>CAWUNB010000197.1:0-4267 GCA_963923745.1 uncultured Thiotrichales bacterium | reverse complement strand
TCTCTGGTCTCGTGGGCTCGGAGATGTGTATAAGAGACAGCCGTTAACGTAGTGGCTTTAGTCGTAGTATTAGCGTTATAGGTTTTATCGCTGGTACGGAATAGCTCCGTGGCGTTAGCGTTAGTGTCCTGATAAAGGGTAATAGTGGGGACTGAGCTATTAGTAGCCGTGGGATCCGATACGGCTTGAGGATCGAGTTTGATCGCGGTGCGTACCGATTCGCTACCTAGGCTGTCCGCTACGGTGTAATAAAGGGTGGTTTGATCGGTAATACCATTGAATGTCCCATTGGGTTTGAAGAACAGTATCCCCGTTGGCGTTACTTGAAATTCGCCTTGCGCGGTGGTCAGAATTTGCCCACCTTCACCGCTACCGCTCGATGTCAAGCTGGTATAAAGCTTAATACTGGTGGGATCGAGGGTTGCACTGGCATTAGACGCTACGTCATTGGCCAATAAATCGATAGGAGCAACATACCAGCAATCGCTGAGGGATGGCGTGGTGTTGTAATCATTATCAGCAAACGCAAGAGTGTTATTAACGAAATGGCCATTACTATCAATAACAGGGTTACCAGCGCTATCCATAGTCAGGAAAACACCGGAACCATCGTCAACGATGGAACCTTCTCCCACGGCAGCTACCGGCATATTTTTAATAAAGGTGAGATTATCAAACTCGAAATTCGAACCCCGCATAACCACTTTATCGAAAGTCTGCCCGCCTTTCATGAAAAAATTTAAGAAAGCATATTTTTCACCACTATTAGCTTGCAGATCTTGATTACTGATGAAAGTATTGCCGGTGCTAGTACTGGTATCCGCATTAAAATAAGGATTACCAAATTGGGAGGCGGGGAAATTGGTATTTAGTAATGACGATTTGAAAGTTTCAACTAATTGATCCCCTTTGTAAAATTCAAGAATATTACCATCATCACCGGCTGACCACCAAAAACCAAAGTAATTTTGTGGGGTGGTTAATTTGATAGTGATGGGAGCGTCATCCGATGCGGTGACAAATTTACTCCCATTCGCGCCGCCGTACTCATTAGCGACTTCTGGCAACGGAAAAGTAACGGTACCAATCGTCTGCCCGGCTAATACTAAGCTGCGAGTAAATTCAGACTTGCTGGTATTAAATGTGCCACTAAAGGTAAATACACCTTTAGTCCCGGCTAATTGCGTATTGGTATATTGCTCGCTTTCCCCAGCAATTAAGAAATTAGGCGTTTCAACTTGGAAAGAGGTTGTGGTTGATAGCGCTGTGACGCTGAGTTGATAACGCTCAATCCCTTCGAGGGCAATAGAATTTTGCGTTTCAGCGGTATCACTCACCGCCACGAGCATGCGGCTACTGGTGGTAAAACTATTGGGTACTTTGACGCTACCGCTGAAATCGTACCAACTAGCACCATTATCGAAGGAATACTTAATGGCCGCATTGGCCATACCGGCGGTGGTTTTATCCGTTACCCCCAGCATTAAATCTTGACCAGCGGTCAAACCCGTTACTGTAAAGGGAGCGTAGCTCGACCCTTCGTTGACACGAGTACCGGTGATGGTAATGGCCAAATCCCCTTGCCAAGTCTTAGCCGCTAGAGTGGCCGCCTCGATGGGTCCGGTGGCCTGCTCCAACACCCAATCACCGTTAATGCCGGTACGGTCATCGGAAGCGGCTACATCCGCTCCGGTCAATTGGGCCAATTGTTGTATGAAAGCTTTACCGGTTGCCGATTGAGCGACGTTACAACCGTAGAGGAGCAAGTCTCCTTCTGCCGTTAGCCGGTTTCCTAATGTCGTCAATTCGGCCTTGAGGCTGTCCAGATGGGCGGTATCGAGAACGGTGGTCCCTATAGTTTGGCTGCCATCCTGGCCATGAGCGATAACATGAATAGCATCGAAGGTACCTCGCTCAGCCAGGGCTTGGTTAATCTGGGCCAGACCGTCCTCGCCGTGACGAATGGCCACAACCTCCGATCGATTGCCAATGCCCGCCAGCTGGTTTTGCAGATCCCGTAAGCCATCATCGACAAAAACAATTTCCCGCCGCCCCGCTGTTTCTCTCGGAAGCGCCGGTTCCGCACCGCCAGCCCTAAGTACAGCATCGGCGAAGGCGGTGGCTTCTGCGACGGGATCACGGTCGGTCAAGGACAGATCGGTCACACCAATGGCACCGTCAAAGACTAAGCGCGGCTCAAGAGCCAGCAGCAGCAGACGGTTTTTAGACGATGTATAGCTTGCGTGCGTTGCCAATTTGACCACCCATGATTCATGACCGTTTGCAAAAATTGTATGGCCATTGATTCTGGGTGAATATCCTACGATCGTAGGTTTTGGAATTAGCCATCGGGCTGAGTCAAGCCAATAGCTATCCTACGATCGTCGGATTGTTTGCTAGGGAACCAGGAGGCACACTCAGATAATTAGCTGCGGAGCAACAATGAATAACGTTCCTTGCGGTCACGTCGATGTGGTTGAAGATGATGATAGTTTGCGTGACACCATTTGCGAATTACTAACCTTTGCTGGGTATCGCGTTCGTGCCTGGCGTGACGGAATGGCTTTTTTAGAAAATTTACCCAATAGCGCCCCCGCCATAGTTATAACAGATATGTGTATGCCCGGTTTAAGCGGAGTAGAAATGCACAGTGAGTTAATAGCGCGGGGACGTACTATGCCCGTTATTTACATCAGCGGGGAAAGCTCAGTACAACAGGGTATCCAAGCCATGAAATTAGGAGCCTTGGATTTCTTAATAAAACCTTTTAGTCGAGAAGAATTACTGAAAATTGTTGCAGCGGGGATCGAAAAAGATCGTTTTCAAATGCGGCATATAATAGAACAAGCTCGCATTGAGGAAGCGGTAAAACGGCTTTCTCCTCGGGAGAAGGAAGTGATGATGCTGCTCAATAAGGGGTTTAGCAACGCTGAAATTATGGCAACTCTTAATATTTCTTTGCCAACGGCTAAGCAGTATAAATCGGCCTTAATGCGCAAATTGGGAGTTAAATCTTTATCTCAATTGATAGAATGGTATTCTAATATCCCAGTACCAGGTAATCATTCGCAAATATAAACAAATTATTAATCACTTCCTGTCATTAGCTCGATAGTAAAACTAGCCCCTAACTCTGACGAATCATTTAAAAGCAAACGCCCAGGATGGCGTTCAATAATATGTCTAGCTAACCATAAACCAATTCCCATACCTTGAGATTTAGACGAAATGGCGATATCAAAAAGCGTATCCCGTAACAAAGGTGAAATACCAGGGCCATTATCCGTGATGGTAATATAAGTGTGCTCCTGGTCCTGCTTAGTCGTTATTTTGATAATTCTTTCCTGGTCGTTAATCGTGTTCAAGGAGTGAATAGCGTTATCTATCAAGTTGATTAGAACATGTTCTAACTCTCCTTCAATAACAGGGATAGCGCGGGGTGCATCCCATACCGTTGTTATGACTATTCCTGTTAATTTTTTTTGTCTCTCCAATAAATGCAAAACCCCAGCAATTAATTGATCAACAACTCGTAATTCACGGGGTTGGGGTTTAATTTGAAACAAATTCCGAATATGCCGTACTGTTTCTGCGGCTCGCAAATTATCGGCACTCGCTGTTTGTAGCAAACGTCCTAAGCGAGAATTTTGAGAACTCTGCGGAGAGCTCTCTAACTCCGCTAGAGCCGAATCAAGATTTAAGCGAACGCTGGCCAGAGGTTGATTGACTTCATGGGCAATCGAAGCCGATACCGCTCCCGCTTGTGCTAATCGTCCCAATTCAACCATTCGATTAAGTAAATCTTCTCGTTCCGTAGCTAGAATAGCTTGATATTTGGCATCCTGTTCTCGAGCAGCCGCTTCCAATAATAATTGGGAAGATTCTTCAATGCGACGATGAGATTTTTCTAAGCGAAACCCCCAATAGCCAAAACTGTAGAAAAACACGCTCAGCAGATTGACTACAATAGATATATTGGTTAACGTAGAAAAGCTAAGAAGTTTATTGTTTTCTCCAGAAACTATCCACCAAACTACTCGGCTTAAATTACTACAAATAAATGCGCTAAAAGAGAGAATAACAACATCCAGCGCTTTGCTACACCAACGACGCTTAATTTTAATGGCTAATGAAATTAACCAAATTTCTAAAATTGACATATAAAGTAAATTAACTATTCGTGCTTTATCAATATCATAAAAAATAAGTACTACAACTAACACTGTCTCTTATACACATCTGACGCTGCCGACGATACTCCTTGTGT
>CAWUNB010000196.1:0-4285 GCA_963923745.1 uncultured Thiotrichales bacterium | reverse complement strand
AGATCCTCTCTGGTCTCGTGGGCTCGGAGATGTGTATAAGAGACAGCAGAAGATCTGTGCTGTAGTGCATCCCGGGGGGAGGCTGAATGCGTAGCGTATGGAACTCAGCAGAATCAGGGAACTTACTGGCCACTTCAGAAAAACGGGGGATGATGCCACCACCGTATCCGAAAACCCCAACTGTACCCCCCTTCCAGAAACCCTTACGGGTCTCGTAGGAGTGCTCAAGCTGACCCAGAAGATCCACCATCATGTCGCTGGTCTGGGCGAGCCGCTTTAACCCAGTGATGAAGCTGGGCCAGGGCCCGCTCTCCAACTGGTCAAGCAAGGGGGTATTGTGCATTTCTTTAGCCATGGTGATCTTCTCCTTACTCAGGGGTTCTCACGTTGTCGACACGCCATCTGCCCCGCAGGGCACCCCCGGCTGGTTTAATTCCGGGCGGTAGTCAGTGACCGCACCGGAGCCACAGACATCCGAATCATTCTAATGGTAAAAACTGGAAAATCAATAAGCTGCCTTTAAGATGGCCGGCAGTGTAGTGACCACCCTAATTGCTTGCCACATGTCGAATGGGGGGGGGATTTGGACTAAAACATCTATCTCTAAATAGGTAGACGGCTATGGAAAGATTTAACCAACTAAATGAATCTTTTTATGTCGTGGCGCAACAAAACGTTACTAGACAGAGAGATGTTTCATAGACAATTGATTACCCGTTTTCTTCAGTAAAATAACTAACAGGAGAACGGTTGTTCTTTCCTTGCCTTAATCGTCTTCCTACCCCCTCTTTTCGTGAAATTAGTAGTAACTTATATTCTTGTGTTGTCACTTTCCCTCTTGAATCAGTTTGTCTAGCTCAGGCACATTACCTCTCCGCTGTCTCTCAGGGGAAAGTGACGATGCTGTATCTAAGCGAGATTCTGCTGCAACACCATGAGCTAACCTCGTTCTACGAATTACCCTCCCTTATCGCAGAGCGGGCACGGCAGGGGGAGCGGTTCTTTCGGATGGACGTCAAGCCGCCCTTCCCAGATACTCCAGAAAACTGGGAGGACCGCTTGGAAGCGGCTTTCACTTAGGAGAAGCACACCTTGCGTCAGATAAACCCCTTTAATTTTTCTGATATTGATGACGCCTCTGATCTAGAGACAAGTAAGGTGAAGTTCGAGCGAGAGTTAGCTGAGCTAACTCAACGGTTAGCTGTCTTGCCCCTGGGTGGTTCTTTGGTAGAACGGGGAGCTTTAATGCTGGAAATGGCAGCCCTTGAGGTAGAACTCGGTCACAAGGAAGATGCTTGGCTGCGGGCACGGGAAGCTTTTGACTACTATGTAGCGGCCCAGGGCTGGGAAGAGGCTGTTCGGGCTTGTGACGTACTATTTCGCGCTGATCAGCTCCACTCTAATGTTGCCCTTGGTCATGGTATCTGGCTCGGTGTGACCTACCCTATCGACCCGGATTGGACAGTTGCTCTCCTACAGCATCTAGTGGAGGAAACGCCTCCCGATTCCAATGTTGCACCTATCGCCGCTGCTGCTGCTCACTATGTGGCGACCCTTCGCGGGCAGGGAGAGACCGGCCAGCGCCTCCAAGATTACACCCAGCAGCTTCTTACCCTGGTGGCGGGTCGTCAGCGGGGAGTACAAAATCAGGGTGAGTTTGAAGCGTGGTTGCTGGGTCAAGAGTTAGACGATCCAAGCCGCTTCTTACCTCGATTGGGGGAAGCGGTGGACAACCTTGTTCAGGGGCAATGGTGGATAGATCGGGACGCTCTGCGCCGCGCATTACCGGTAAATTAATATGTATTGGCAAGAAGACCCCACTGACGCTTCCCCTACCCTACCGGATGATGTGGTAGATCTGGCATTTTCCATCGGTTCTTGCCAGCAGTTACCATTGGACCATGCCTGGCTGCTTTCAGAAACGCTGCAGGGGGTGCTACCGTGGTTGACCAGCGAACCCTTGGCGGGAGTACATCTTATTCATGGTGCTGAGTCAGGTAACGGCTGGCAACGTCCTGAAGCTAGCAATGACGCAGTCATCTATCTCACCCGTCGAACTCGGCTAGTGTTGAGGCTGCCTCGAACTAGGTTACGGGAAGCGAATAACCTCACTGGCCAAACTTTGCTATTGGGGGGTTACCCCTTGACCTTGGGAACGGCTGTTGAGCGTCCCCTTAGTCGTCATTCAGTGCTATACAGCCGTTACTTAGTGAGTGATCCCCAAGCGGATGAAGGGAATTTTTTAACTGAGGCTGCCCAGGGGTTAAAACAACTGGGTATTCGCTATAAGAAAATGCTGGCGGGTCGCGCCAACCAATTAGCCACCCCGGCGGGACCGGTTGCCACCCGCAGCCTAATGGTCGCTGAGTTGCCTATTGACGACGCGATAACACTCCAGCGCCATGGATTAGGGCCACGGCGTACCATGGGCTGTGGGTTATTTGTGGCCCACAAAACTCTAGCTGATACCCGATCGGCGGAGTGAGGCACTTCCGGGATTAACCTCCCCATCTCCACTACAACACCGAGGAGAGCAGTGATGTCAATCGAAGTAGACGGCAAGGTTATTGAGGTTGATGGTCATGGTTATCTGGTCAATTCTGACGATTGGAATGAGGCCGTTGCCACTGCCCTGGCAGAGAAAGAAGGAGTCGCCCTTACTGAGCGTCACTGGGACCTGATGAACTACCTACGGGATATGTACTTTAACCACGGTGGAGAGCAGCCCAACATGCGCAAAATTCTGAAGGGCATGGAAGATGTGTGGGGGACTAAGGTAGAATCGAAAGATCTCTATGACCTGTTCCCAGTGGGACCCGCTAAGCAAGCACCGAAGGTAGCGGGCCTGCCGGAGACTAAGACCAAGGGCGGTTATTGATTTTTCAGCGGCTGGGGATACCTCATAACTCAATTTTTTCCCCAGCCGCCTTTTCTCGTTGTTCCCCTACCCCCTCCCGAGCTCTGTTTAGCGATGGCGATTCGTGTCAAGACCCAGTGGCATCAGGAAACCAATAAAACTCCTGAAGACATCGGTAGTGTCCTCGCCTTCAATACCTGGAAAGTAGCGGTTCAGGCAGTGGACCATATAGGCGATGAGGATTTTCATTTTGAAACTGTTCCTCAACGCTTTGCCGTCTTAGAAGAATTCCTAGTATTCCTTATCCAAGTCACGGATCGTTGGGCGCATCGGCATTGGGATGATGACAAACGGCGGCGATTGATCACCGCGATGGTGCTGCGTCTGGCGGAAACACTTCAAGATAATCAAACTGACTGGATCGGTCCTGCTGACTATCGAACCATCTTCATTGACCGCTTTAATCAGCGTGCTGTCGAGTATGCCGATTTTGCTTTCACCGACAACGAACCCGGCTACCAATTCCGCCGTTATCTCGGCGAACGGGTAATGGCGGTCATGGGGGAAAAAACAGGAAACCGTTGGGTAATCGATCAAGTAATGGATATTGAGATTCCAGAAGCCCTAAAGACGGCTGCCAAAAGTTTTCAGGGCTTGGTCGCCTGAGCATCATCTCCGGTCTAGATATTTCATTTTGCGGCACTGCACAAACCGTCATGGAACCGGTCATAATGGGAAGCGCTGACCCACTTCGGGGTCAGGCCAGGGGGAGGCCGAATACCGGTAACCCTCACCCCCTCACCCTATCCTGACGGAAGTCTACTATGAGTATTCAACACCTCGATTCCCTGTTTCGCCCCCAATCCGTCGCCGTGATCGGTGCATCCAATACTCCCCACAGTGTAGGCCAAGTAGTGATGCACAATTTGTTGCAAGGGGGGTTCGACGGACCAGTAATGCCGGTCAATCCTCGGGCCAAAGCGGTGGTGGGAGTATTGGCCTACCCCAACGTGGCCAGCCTACCGGAAACCCCTGACTTGGCGGTCATCGCCACTCCCCCGGTGACTGTACCCGGCATTATTGCTGCTTTAGGAGCGCGGGGTACCAAGGCGGCTGTGGTAATGACCGCCGGCCTGGGAGGCATTAAAGACGAATCTGGGCGCACTTTGTACCAAGCTGCTCTGGAGGAAGCCCATAAGCATCGGCTACGCATCATTGGCCCTAATTGCCTAGGGATCATCGTCCCCGGTTCTGGCCTAAATGCCAGTTTTAGCCATACTGGCATCTTGCCCGGTAAGTTGGCCTTTGTATCTCAGTCTGGGGCACTGTGCACTTCGGTACTGGACTGGGCGCGTACCCGAGGTATTGGTTTTTCCCACTTTGTATCCTGTCTCTTATACACATCTGACGCTGCCGACGATACTCCTT
>CAWUNB010000195.1:0-4322 GCA_963923745.1 uncultured Thiotrichales bacterium | reverse complement strand
ATGCAGATTGAAGTGAAGGTTCCAGCCCTCCCTGAGTCGGTGGCCGATGCCACGGTGCTAAGTTGGCACTACGAGGTCGGTGCTGTCGTTGAGCGGGATGGCAAGCTGGTGGACATTGAAACCGACAAAGTAGTGTTGGAGGTAGCTGCTCCTCAAGCAGGTTGGTTACGGCAGGTGGTGCGGGGAGTTGGTTCTACAGTAAAGGCCGGCGAAGTACTGGCTATTTTCGACACAGACATGGCTGCCCGTAATACCGGAGAAGCCCCTCCCAAAGGGATGGCCGCTCCTCGACCAGGTGCAACCCCTCCCTCGGTAGCTAAACCAGCACCTAAGCCAAATCGGCCCGGGAGCCTTCCGGGACCAGCTGCCCGTCGTCTATTGGCAGAACATGGACTGGAAACCAACCAATTGGCTGGAAGTGGTTTAGGGGGGCGGGTTACTAAAGGGGATGTACTGGCCCACCTAGCTACCCCCCCTCCTCCACCGCCGGTGGTGGTGCCTCCCTCCGTACCGGTAATGGTGTCAGTCCCCTCAGTGGAAAAGGGCGAACCTTTTCCTTTCCAAGCGAGCGAGGAAACCAACGCAACCACTCCCCGTCCGCTGCAACGAGTTCCCATGACTCGGCTGCGCAAGCGTATTGCCGAGCGATTAGTGGAAGCTCAACACAACGCCGCTATCCTAACTACCTTTAACGAAGTCAACATGAAGGCAGTAATGGATTTGCGTCAGCGCCATAAGGACAGCTTCGAAAAAATTCACGGTTTGCGCTTAGGTTTTATGGGGTTCTTTGTAAAAGCAGCGGTCCATGCCCTCAAGCGTTTCCCGGTGTTGAATGCGTCGGTGGAAGGAGATGACATCGTCTACCACAGCTACTTCGACATTGGGATTGCCGTAGCGTCTCCCCGAGGATTAGTCGTACCAGTAGTGCGGGATTGTGAACAATTGTCAGTGGCGGATGTGGAGAAAGGAATCGCTCAATTGGCGAAAAAAGCCCGGGAGGGTGGGTTATCCCTAGAAGACTTGTCCGGGGGCACCTTCTCCATTACCAATGGAGGTGTGTTTGGTTCCCTGATGTCCACCCCCATTCTTAATGCCCCCCAAAGCGCCATCCTAGGGATGCATAAAACCCAAGATCGACCGGTAGCCGAAAATGGTCAAGTGGTTATTCGCCCCATGATGTACCTAGCCCTGTCTTACGATCACCGCATCATCGATGGCGCAGAGGCAGTGCAATTCTTGGTCGCAGTAAAAGAAGCCATTGAAGATCCGGCACGATTATTACTAGAGGTCTAATCATATTTGGGGTATTCCCATGGGGAGGAAGTATGAAACGATTTGATGTGATTGTTATTGGTGCCGGACCGGCAGGCTATGTGGCGGCTATTCGTTGCGCCCAATTAGGTATGGAAACGGCTTGCGTTGATAGCTGGATAAATGAGGAAGGCAAGCCCGCTCTAGGGGGAACTTGTCTAAACGTCGGTTGCATTCCCTCTAAAGCCCTATTGGAATCTTCGGAGACCTACCATAAAGCCAGCCAGCGGTTGCAACACCATGGCATCAAGGTAGCGGGGGTAGAACTGGATTTAGGGACAATGATGGCCCGCAAATCTCAGATTGTAAAAACCCTTACCAGCGGTATTGCTACCCTGTTTAAGCGTAATAAAGTCCACTGGCTCCCAGGACGGGGCCGATTGCTAGGTGGTCTACAGGTAGAAATCACCGGTCACGATGGCCGCAATGAGTTACTACAGGGACGCCATGTAATCTTAGCTACCGGCTCCAGCCCCACTCCCCTAACGGCAGCACCCCTGGATGGTAAACATATTGTCGATTCCAGTGGTGCCCTGTCTTTCCCCGAAGTACCTGCCAAGCTGGGAATTATCGGCGCTGGGGTAATCGGTCTAGAGCTGGGTAGCGTTTGGCAACGACTTGGGTCAGAGGTGGTGGTGCTTGAGGCCCAAGATCAGTTCCTCTCTTCGGTCGATCGCCAGGTAGCCGATCTGGCCTACCAAGAATTTACCAGTCAAGGGTTGGCCATTCATTTGGGCGCTCGGGTCACTGCAACCCATGTTCAGGGCGATACGGTGGTGGTGCACTACCGGGATGGTAAAGGCGACCACGTACTGGAAGTGGACCGACTGGTGGTTGCGGTGGGGCGTCGTCCTAATACCCAGGGACTGTTTGACGAAGAATCGGGTTTGTTATTGGATGAACGGGGCTACGTCCAAGTCGACGAACACTGCCGCACCGATGTACCAGAAGTTTATGCTATTGGCGATTTAGTACGGGGACCCATGTTGGCCCATAAAGGTTCTGACGAAGGGATTGCGGTGGCGGAACGCATTGCCGGCATGGTTTCCCATGTCAACTACGATGCCATCCCCTTTGTAATCTACACCCATCCCGAGATCGCCTGGGTTGGTAAAACCTCCCAGGAATTACATGCTGCTGGCATCGACTACCGTACCGGGATATTCCCCTTCCGGGCTAATGGTCGAGCTATGGCCATGGAGGAAGCACGGGGTTTGATCAAAATCCTCTCGGATCCGGTGACCGATCAAATCCTAGGGGTCCACATGATCGGAGCTCATGTTTCAGAAATGGTGGCAGAAGCGGTATTGGCCATGGAATTTGGTGCTAGTAGCGAAGACTTAGCCCGTACCTGCCATGCTCACCCCACCATGAGTGAAGCCCTGCGGGAAGCCGCATTGGCTACAAGTGGACGAGCCATCCACATCTAGTTGTCATTTCCCGGTGGTGGAGCACTGGAGTTCATGTCGCACTGCGTCTTGAGTCGGCAGAGTGCCTCCACCACAATCAGCTAATTCCGAGCTTATCTCAGGAGCCACATGAAAAAGCACCTAGTGTTCGCGCCGTTGCTGCTGGCGCTTTCCTGGAGCGTTTATGCAGAAGATGCGGAGGATGGAATTATCAAATACCGGGAGTTAGTGATGAAATCCCTGGGAGCCCACGTAGGGGCCATGGGTATCATCACCCAGGGTAAGGTCACACTCCAAGGTCAGTTGGCTAACCACGCCCGAGCAGTGGCTGCTCTGGCGGGTACCCTCCCCTCTCTATTTCCCAAAGGCTCTGATTTTGGTGAGACTGATGCCCTACCTGCTATTTGGGAGGAGTGGGAGACTTTCCAACAAGCCGCCAAAACTTTTGATGATGCAGCATTGGCGTTGTCTCAAGCCGCAACGGGGGGAGAAATTAACGGTCCCTTTAAAGATCTAACGGACAGTTGCAAAGGTTGCCACAAAAAGTTTCGAGAGAATAAAGATCATTAGAGCCTTTTTGCCCGCACCAATAAGCCCAGATTGCTGCAGGCGTCATTCTGCTGGAGGTTGAGCCCATGTCAGTTAAGCATCCCATCATCGCGGTTACCGGTTCCTCTGGAGCAGGGACCACTACGGTAAAACTGGCCTTTGAGGACGTTTTTCGCCGCGAGGGAATTCAAGCCGCTTATGTAGAGGGCAACGCCTTCCGCCGTTTCGATCGGGCGACCATGAAAGAGGTTTGCCAGCGAGCAATCGAAACCGGTCGCCCCATCAGTCATTTTGGGCCAGAGGCTAATCTGTTCGATCGCTTAGAAGGGCTATTTCGAGAGTATTCCCGCACAGGTACCGGAATGGTTCGAGAGTATGTGCAAACCCTGGAGATGGCTGTTGAGTTAGGTTATCTCCAGGGAGGATTTACCCCATGGCGGGAGATTCCATCTGGTTCGGATGTGCTGCTCTATGAAGGGCTACACGGGGCCTGTATCGAAGCAACCTGGACTCACCGGGCGATGGGTCCATCCCACAACCCTCGGGTAATTCGGGAGCGGCGACGCTTAGAGTCGGTTAATGACTACGGTGTAGATGTCGCCCGTTGGGTGGATCTGCTTGTTGGTGTGGTACCTATTATCAATTTGGAGTGGATTCAGAAAATTTACCGCGACGTCAACATGAAGGGAGCTAGTCAAGAAGCGGTGGTAGCCACCATTCTTCGACGAATGCCCGATTATCTGCATTACATTGTTCCTCAGTTTTCCCTCAGCGACATTAACTTTCAGCGAGTTCCCACTGTAGATACCTCCAATCCTTTTTCTGTTGTTGATGTCCCCGCTGCGGATGAGAGCATGACAGTTATCCGTTTCCGTGAACCCAAACGCTTTGATTTTCCCTTACTGCTGTCTCGGTTGAATGGTTCCTTCATGTCTCGTCCCAATACACTGGTCGTTCCCAGTGGCTCACTGAAACAAGCCTTGGAGCTGACTTGTACCCCTATTGTTCACGAGCTAATCCAACGTAAGCATACTGCATTACAACAGCGCTGAC
>CAWUNB010000194.1:0-4334 GCA_963923745.1 uncultured Thiotrichales bacterium | reverse complement strand
CAATTAACGGATATTCGGATAGCCGTTAATGAAATCAAGCGGTTGCAGCAGGAATGGAAGACGCTGGGACCTGCTCCTCGTCGCCATGAACATGGTCTATGGAAACGGTTACGAACGGCAGCCGATGCCATCTTTGAACGGCGACGGGCTCAAACCGCTGCACGGGATGAAGAACGACGAGCGGCGCAAACTGCCCGAGAAGTGTTGTGCCAACAATTGGAAACTCTGGCAGCGAGTGACCCAGCGGTATTGCAAGCCGCTCAGGGTCAACTGGCTGAGTTGACCCAAGCCTGGGCCAATGCCCCTAGTCTACCCCGAGAAGAATTGGTTCCCTTGACTAATCGCTTCCAGCGAGCCATGGAAAGCTGTCAACAAGGAATCGTTACCCATCGAGTCCAACAGGAAGCCTGCCAGTTGGCAGCTCAGCGTCAGGCAGGGGAGCTGTGTAGTGAATTGGAAGCTTTGGCAGAACAACCCGGTGACCAGGGAGAGGCGGTGACGATTATGAAGCAGCGCTGGGCCTATCAGCCCATGGCACCGAGCCCGGCCCTGGTAGAACGTTTTCACCGTGCTTGTGGGTTGGCCCTTACCAATCCAACACAGCGGATAGCCGTTTTCACAGCGGCCAGTGTTGCGGCTGAACTGGAGATACTGGCTATCCGCTTGGAAATCTTGGCCGGACTGGAATCACCTCCAGAGGCAGCGCGGGCTCGGTTGGAATATCAAGTTAACCGCTTAGCCAGCGGTTTGGGTCAAGGTAGCAATCAAACTCAGGGAGCCAATCAACTACGGGAACTAGAGCTGTATTGGTATACCTTGGGGCCAGTACCCGCCAGTCAACGAACGGGGTTGGAGGCTCGCTTGGAAAAAGTGCGAGCCTCCCTCCATTAGCTGGCATGGGCAGTTCACACTCCCCCTCCCCGCTTCCGTAAATGGACTAGCAATAATGATACTGCCGCCGGGGTAATTCCCGGTAGGCGGGATGCCTGTCCTAGGGTGGCAGGTCGGGCAGCAGCGAGTTTTTGCCTTACTTCGTTGGATAACCCTGATACCAGTTGATAATCCAGTGATTCTGGCAACAAAAGGGTTTCATAACGGCGATGTCGATCAATATCAGCTAGCTGCCTGGTAAGATAGCCAGCATACTTGGCTTCAATCGCCACTTGTTCTGCCGCTTGTCCCGGTGGTAGCCCTGGTCCCATACCGGGCAAATCCATCAGCAGAGGGTAGTCCACTTCTGGACGGCGTAATAATTCCGACAGGGTGGTCTCCCGGGCCAGTGGTTGACCTAACCGCTCCACTAAGACAGCAGCCGCTTCAGTGTCCGGGCGCAACCATAGACTCTTCAGACGTTGTTGTTCTTGAACGATAGCTTCCCTTTTCTCACTGAATATCTGCCAACGGTGATCATCCACCAAACCCATTTGCCGTCCCAGTTCGGTCAAGCGTAGATCAGCATTGTCTTCCCTCAAAGAAAGCCGGTATTCCGCTCGGCTGGTGAACATGCGGTATGGCTCATTGGTGCCCTGGGTAATGAGATCATCAACCAACACACCAAGGTAAGCCTCATCCCGTCGTGGGGTCCAAGGAGGCAGATCAACCCCCCCTCGGGCTGCATTTAAACCCGCTAACAGCCCTTGGGCTGCAGCTTCTTCGTAACCAGTCGTACCATTGATTTGTCCGGCCAAATACAACCCGGACAAAGTGCGGCTTTCCAGGGAAGGACGAAGATCCCGAGGGTCAAAAAAATCGTACTCGATGGCATAGCCAGGGCGGGTCAGGTGAGCCTGTTCCAGACCTCGAATAGATCGCACTAACTCCCATTGCACATCGAAAGGCAGGGAGGTGGAAATCCCATTGGGGTATACCTCGTGGGTATATAACCCTTCGGGCTCTAAAAAAATCTGATGGGCGGTTTTCTCAGCGTAACGCACTACCTTATCTTCCACTGATGGGCAATAACGGGGTCCTACTCCCTCGATCACTCCAGCATACAAAGGGGAGCGATCTAACCCACTGCGGATCCGTTCATGGGTTTGCTCATTGGTGTGGGTAATGTGGCAACTGACTTGGGGTGGATGATCTGCTGAGGATCCTAGAAACGAAAATACTGGACGGGGGTTATCTCCAGTTTGCTCGGTAAGGCGGGCATAATCGATGGTACGGCCATCAATGCGGGGAGGGGTACCGGTCTTAAGACGCCCAACGCGAGGCATTAACTCCCGTAACCGCTGGGCTAAGGCAACCGCTGGTGGATCACCAGCTCGCCCCCCAGGGTGGTGATTCATACCCACATGGATACGACCTGCTAAAAATGTTCCTACCGTCAACACCACTGCTGGAGCAGTAAAACGCAATCCCACTTGGGTAACAACCCCGGCAACCCGATCGCCCTCTACCAGCAAATCGTCCACGGCTTGCTGAAAAATCGCTAAACCTGGTTGATTTTCCAAAGCATGACGTATGGCTTGACGATAACGCATCCGATCGGCCTGGCAACGGGTAGCCCGTACGGCAGGGCCTTTACTGGCATTCAGGGTACGAAATTGGATACCGGCGTAATCTGCCGCTCGGGCCATAATCCCCCCCAAAGCATCAATTTCCCGTACCAGATGGCCTTTGCCGATACCGCCAATGGCCGGGTTACAGGACATCTGGCCAAGAGTTTCGATGTTGTGAGTTAGTAGCAAAGTGCGGGCACCTGTTCGTGCGGCTGCCAGAGCAGCCTCGGCACCAGCATGACCACCGCCTATCACGATGACATCAAAATGATTTGGGTAAGAGTTAGGGAATGATGGTGTTGAGCTACCCATTGTATGGCCTCCGGTCCTACAAGGTCGGTATAAAAGATTAGGATAAATCATATAATTATCAGCTAACCCTCGGCCAAATCCTATTTAAGAAATTAATCATGACTCAGCTTGCCCGTCTGCTCATCGTGGATGATGACCGTATCACTCTCCGCAATCTTGAGCAGACTATGAAAAAAGAAGGTTATGAGGTTATAACCACGGTTAGTAGTGGGAATGCTTTGGGTTTGCTAGAAAAGAACTGCTTTGATCTCGTGATTATCGATGATCGACCCACAGGAAAAATAGATGGATTACAGGTATTGCGAAAGTGTCGAGAACGCTGGCCAGAAACTGAAGTAATCCTAGTCAGCAGTTTTCCCAACGTAGAGTCTGCTGTGGAGTCTATGCAGCAAGGAGCGTATTCCTATATTCCTAAGCCATACTGTTTGGAAAAAATGCGTAAAGTAATCATGGAAGCGCTACAAAAGGGACAATTAAAACGAAACAACCAAAAATTACGCAAACAGATCGCCGATCAGCAAGAACAACAGCGTGTTGTTACTCAAGATAGTCGTATGGGGTCATTATTAGAGATGGCAGCCCAAATCGCGCCTACTGACTGTAACGTATTAGTGATGGGAGAAAGTGGAACGGGGAAAGAATTATTTGCCCGTTATCTTCATGAACATAGCAAACGAGCTAGTGGACCTTACCTTGCCATCAATTGTGGAGCCTTTAATGAAGAATTACTAGCCAATGAACTATTTGGTCATATTAAAGGTGCCTTTACCGGCGCTCACCAAGATAAAATTGGGCTTATTGCCAGTGCAGGAGGAGGAACCCTATTTCTCGATGAAATTACTGACATGTCTCCCGCTATGCAAGTAAAATTGCTGCGAGTTATTCAGGAGCGGGAAGTATTACCATTAGGAGCTAACAAACCAGTTAAAACTGATGTGCGACTTATTGCCGCCACTAATCGAGATATACATCAAGAAGTTAAAACTAATACTTTTCGCCAGGATCTTTATTTTCGTCTTAATGTGGTGACATTACAAATCCCTCCCCTTTCTGCTCGGCGTAAAGATATTCCTTTACTGGCATACTTTTTTCTTGAACGCTTTGCCCAGCAAATGGAACGATCTGTCAAAGAAATTAGTAGTGACGCGCTGGAATTACTCAAAAGCTATAACTATCCAGGTAATGTACGGGAATTAGAACATATTATCGAGCGAGCAGTAGCATTGTGTCTAGGAGAAGTATTGGGTATTGGCCACTTACCGGATGAGCTGCGGGAGCAATCTATTCGTACTTTCCGCAAGAAAGAAGGGCGTATCCCATCTCTTGAAGAGCAAGAACAGGACTATATTCGCTGGGTACTGGAGGAAACTAATGGTAATCAAACTCTCGCCGCCCAAATTCTTGGAATTGATCGAGTCTCTCTTTGGCGAAAATTAAAAAAAATTCATTTATGATCGAAAGCAGAGTTTAAGCTAATGGTGTCCAGCGGATAGAATTAATAGAGCGGGTTACTATTAATTC
>CAWUNB010000193.1:0-4358 GCA_963923745.1 uncultured Thiotrichales bacterium | reverse complement strand
CGACTCGACCATCGAGATCACTGGCACTGGCTAAATAGGGATTACCAAACCGATCTAGCCAACGCAGCGCATCTTCCCGCTGATCTTTGTAATTCAAGCCGTAAATGTGCACCGTTCCCGCTTTGGCCAATTTCACCAAACGGGGATGCTCTTGTCGGCAAGATACGCACCAAGAGGCCCAGACATTCAATAAATAAACTTGGCCCCGTAGATCTGAATCACCCAAGGTTGCCGTCGGATTGGCCAAATTGGGCAAACGGAACGAAGGCGCGGCTTTGCCCACCAGGGGCGATGGAATTTGGCGGGGATCCAAGGTCAATCCCACGGCCAGTAATACCAGCAAGCCGATAAAAACAATTAAAGGGATGAGCCGACGATTCATGGCCTATCTCGCTAGGATTAGGGACGAGGACGCCCTTTGGATGAGTGAGGAAGCGGGCTGCTGTCCGCCTGGGCCATGGCCTGCCGTCGTGTTAACCGGTAACGCCGATCCAGGGCGGCCACGATACCGCCCAGGGCCATGAACAAGGTGCCGAACCAAATCCAGCCGACGAAGGGTTTATGGTAGAGACGCAAACTCCAGGCCCCACCGCTAACCGGCTCCCCTAACGACACATAGACATGGCGCAGTAAGCCGTAATCAATAGCCGCTTCGGTCATGGGCATGGTTTGCACGCGGTAGGTCCGTTTTTCCGGGTGGAGGACAAAATTTTCACTCCCCCGCTGCACCGTCACCGTGCCCTGATTAGCCGTGTAATTGGGGCCAGGGACTTGGGACACACCGTCAAAACGGAATTCGTAATCTCCCACCGTAACCGTTTGCCCGGGAGCCAGTCGCACATCCCGCTCGGTACTGTAACCCCCGGCTAACGTCACGCCGATGATGAATACCCCAATACCAAAGTGCGCCAGATTCATCCCCCAGTAGCCCAGAGGCACACCCGCCCAGCCTTGGCTGGCCACACGTTGAGCCAACTGCTGGCCAGACGCCACCATTACCCATAACGCCAAGAACAGTCCCAACGCCACCCCGGCGGACCATTGCCCCAACAGCACCGGCAGTCCCAGAGCGGCGATCACCGCCACGATCACCGCCGCCACCAAGCGGCTGGCTAACGCCGGTAGCGGTGTTTGCCGCCAACGAGCGATGGGGCCTATCGCCATCAGAAAGACCACCGGCGTCATGACCGGAACGAACACGGCGGCAAAATAGGGAGGGCCGACGGAAATTTTGCCCAGATTAAGAGCGTCCATCACCAAAGGATACAGAGTACCCAGGAGAATCGTGGCCATGGCGGCGACCAGCAGCACGTTATTGGCCAGCATAGTGGCCTCCCGCGACAACAGAGAGAAGCCGCTACCCCGTCCCATGCGCGGTGCCCGCAGCGCATACAAGGCCAGGGAGCAACCCACCACCGTGGCCAGAAAGACCAAAATGAAGACCCCACGCCGAGGATCCGCCGCAAAAGCGTGGACAGACGTCAGTACCCCTGAACGCACTAAAAAGGTTCCCAGCAAACTGAGGGAGAAAGCGGTAATGGCCAGCAACACCGTCCACGAGCGCAGCTCGCCTCGCTTTTCCGTTACCGCCAGGGAATGAATCAGCGCCGTTCCCACCAGCCAGGGCATAAAAGAAGCGTTTTCTACGGGATCCCAAAACCACCAACCGCCCCAGCCCAGTTCGTAATAAGCCCAGAACGAACCCAAAGAAATACCCAGAGTTAAAAATACCCAAGCGGCTAAAGTCCAAGGCCGCGACCAGCGCGCCCAAGCGGCGTCGAGCTTGCCTCCCAACAGCGCCGCAATAGCAAAGGCAAAGGCCACGGCAAAACCCACATAGCCCAAATACAACATGGGAGGATGGAACACTAACCCTGGATCCTGAAGCAAAGGATTGAGATCCCGGCCTTCAAAACCAGGGCGCAACTGGGTGGGATCCAATCGACCAAAGGGATTAGAGGTAAACAGCATGAAGGTCAGGAAACCGGCGCTAACCAAGCCCATCACTCCCAACACCCGAGCTTGCACCTCCAAGGGTAAGCGGCGGCTTCCCAGAGATACCGCCACCGTCCAGCCTCCCAGCATCAACGCCCACAACAACAGCGAACCTTCGTGACCGCCCCAGGTCGCCGAAATTCGGTAAGCCAGGGGCAAGGCCACGTTGGAATTCTGGGCGACATACTCCACCGAGAAATCACTTTGGACAAACGACCACACCAAACACAGAAAAGCGATAAACAGAAAAAGAAATTGGCCGCGCCCGGCAATACGCCCCAACTGCATCCACGGCAGCACCTGACGACTCGCCCCGGCAATGGGCAAAAGGCCCTGGACCAACGCCACACACAGGGCCAGCACTAAAGCATACGTCCCCAATTCAGGAATCATGGCTGGACCACCGTCTTCATAGTGTGGGGCATGGCCGCTGTGCCTTCAGCGGATTTCAGCGCCGAGGCCACTTCAGGCGGCATGTAATTCTCATCGTGCTTGGCCAATACCTCTTCGGCCATAAATATCCCATTCGTTCCTAATCGCCCCATGGCTACCACCCCTTGGCCCTCCCGGAACAGATCCGGCAGGATACCTTTGTAAGTCACCGGTAAACTGGACGCCATATCCGTCACCGAAAAATGCACGGTCAGCCCATCGTCTTCCCGTTTCAGGCTACCCACTTCCACCAAGCCCCCTAAGCGAAAATTACGATCCTTGGGCGCTTGCGCTTCTACCTGGCTGGGACTGAAGAAGAACAGCAAATTTTGCCGAAAGGCATTGACCGCCAGGGTCGTGGCCAGACCCACTCCCACCACCACCGCAGCGACTAAGGCCATACGTTTCCGTCGTGGAGTCATGGCGTGGTTCTCCCATGGCGCAACCGGCGCATCAGCTCCCGCCGTACCCGCTGGCCTTGTTGTAGAGTGTTAACAAGATGAATAGTGAGTACCACTAAGGCCAAGCCGTAGGCCGACCACACATAGAAGGCATAGCCCCCCATGTGGAAAAACGCAGCAAGGGAACTCATAGCGGCGAACGCTCCGCAGGAATGCCAGTGAGCACGTCGTGAACCCAGACGCTATCCCGTTCCCGCTCCAATACTTCAGAGCGAGCCCGTACCAACAAAGTGGTGAAGAAATAGGTTTTGAAGGCTAGAGCCATAATCAGCAAGGGCCACAACATACTGGGGTGCATAGAAGGCCGCCCTAACTTGGTCAGGGTGGCGGGTTGATGGAGGGTGTTCCACCACTCCACCGAAAAATGAATGATGGGAATGTTCACCACCCCCACCAAAGCTAATACCGCCCCGGCTCGGGCCGCCGCTTGGCGATCCGGGATGGCTGATTGCAGAGCGATAAAACCCAGGTATAAGAACAGCAGAATAAGCTCAGAGGTAAGGCGAGCATCCCACACCCACCACGCTCCCCACATGGGCTTGCCCCACAGGGAACCGGTCGCCAACGCCAGAAAAGTAAACCACGCTCCAGCAGGAGCGGCGCTGTGGGCGATGATCTCCGCCAGCTTAATTTTCCAGATCAGGCCAATGGCCGCCGCCACCGCCATCACCATATAGATGAACATGGACATCCAGGCCGCCGGCACGTGGACATACATAATGCGATAGCTTTCGCCCTGCTGGTAATCGGCGGGGGCTATGACCAATCCCCGGTATAACCCGACTAGTAGCAGCAATACCGTGATACCCGTCAGCCAGGGAATAAGACGACCGGCGAAACGGTAGAAATGGGGCGGAGACGCCAAACGATGAAACCAAGCTGTCAGGGCAGACCACATAGGATGTTTATTTATTCAAGTTATTCAAGGCTGATACGTAGGGCAGCAGCAATGGCCCAGGGGGAGAGACTCACCGCCAAGGCTAACAAAGCGCCGAGAATGTAGAGATGGGCGGCGGTAGGCAATCCGCCCGCAGCGGCATCCACTGCCCCCGCACCAAAAATCAGCACGGGAATATACAGGGGCAAAACCAATAGGGACAACAACACCCCTCCTCGCCGCAATCCCACGGTAAGGGCAACACCGATGGCACCGATGAGGGACAAAATCGGCGTCCCCAGCACCAAACTCACTATTAACACCCCCATCGCCCCTTCCGGCAGATGGAGTAACACCCCCAACAACGGGGCCAGAGGTAACAGCGGCAATCCCGTCACCAGCCAATGGGCCATGACCTTCGCCCCCGCCAGCACCGAGACCGGATGGGGAGCCATTAGTAATTGCTCCAATGAGCCATCCTGATAATCCGGGTGAAACATCCCTTCCAGGGACAATAAACAAGCCAACAATGCGGCTACCCAGATGATCTGTCTCTTATACACATCTCCGAGCCCACGAGACCAGAGAGGATC
>CAWUNB010000192.1:0-4457 GCA_963923745.1 uncultured Thiotrichales bacterium | reverse complement strand
AGTATCACCTACGGGATCGGCATTACCGAGACTCTGATTAATCCCCAGCACAGCCAGGCGGACGGTGGAACCTATAATCCAGAGTATCTGCCCCTGCTAACCGTAGGACAGGATTAGTACCTACCTGTATTAAGTTGGTGTTCGATATAAGCCACCATGGCACCTGCCACATCGACCTTAGTCGTTGTTTCAATGCCTTCCAATCCAGGAGAGGCGTTGACCTCAATTACTAGGGGACCTTGGGCTGAGCGCAAAATATCTACCCCCGCAACGGCTAAACCCACCACCTGGGTGGCTCGCAGCGCGATGGCTCGTTCCTCTGAAGTAATAGAAACAGGGCTGGCCATTCCGCCTTGATGGAGATTAGAACGAAATTCTCCTTGGCGAGCTTGTCGGCCTATGGCTGCTACCACTTGATCCCCCACCACTAGACAACGAATATCTGCGCCTGCTGCTTCCTTGATAAAAGATTGGATCATGATATTGGCCCGCAATCCATAAAATGCCTGGATAACGCTGGCAGCACTTTGCCGAGTTTCTCCCAGCACCACCCCAATTCCTTGAGCGCCTTCTAGTAATTTAATAACTAGGGGAGCTCCTCCCACCAATTCAATTAAATCATCAATATCATCGGGTGAATCAGCAAAGCCGGTAACGGGCATGGCAATCCCTGCTTGAGCCAATAATTGGGCGCAGCGCAATTTGTCCCTTGCCCGAGCAATTCCATCCGCTGAATTTAAAGAATAAACCCCCATGGTCTCAAATTGACGAACCACAGCGGTACCATACCCAGTAATGGAGGCACCTATCCGTGGGAGTACAGCATCAAAACCGGCTAAATTCTTTCCACGATAATGAATACAAGGATTTGCTGGATTAATACTCATATAACAACGCAATGTATCCACAACGCGAACTCGATGCCCCCGAGCTCGAGCTACCTCTACTAATCGACGGGTAGAATACAATCCCAGTTTACGAGAAAGAATAACTATTCTCACGGTATTATTAACTAGCTCTAGCAAAGACTCTGGTTGGCTTGACAAATAAAAATAAAAATGGCGAACACCACCGATGACGTACAATCCTAGCATAAACAGCTACATAAGCGAAGCCTAGGTAAATAATCGCTAGCAATGATAGCCAAGCAGAATCATAAATATACAGGGCAAGTATCACTGCTTTTAAAGTAAATAAGCTGACTAACAAACCAGCAATAGAATTACGCCCCACAGTATTTAATTCTGCAAACCACCGCCGAATATAACGGCGTTTAACTAAACTATGAAAATGTAATCGATCCGGCATACCGACATGCTCTTTATGCATCGCTCGACGGTAAACACTGAATAACACCTCTGTTATTGGATATACACATATTAATACGGGTGCAAAAGCCGAAACTGACGGATTACGCTCTACCAGTAATACACCTATCCAGGCCAGCGAAAAACCAACTAAATAAGAACCACCATCACCTAAAAAAATCTTTCCAAAAGGCCAATTAACAACAAAGAAACCCGCTACCGCAAAGAAAAAAAGCATGCTCAAGGCAGCTAGATGACCATCACCTACTCCGTAAGAGATAGCCGCTAATCCGACAAAGGCCGTCATAGCCACGCCCGAAGCTAGACCATTTAAGCCATCTATAATGTTAAAAGCATTAGCTACTCCGCCTACAGCAAAAGCGGTAAAGGTAACTGAAACCAACTGCCATTTCATTAAAGAATCTATTCCCCAGATATCTAATCGGGATAAAGAGTAATCGGTTAACCACCAAGCTAATAGACCAGAAGTTATCGTAGCCAGTAACCGTAATCTAATTCTAACACGTTTAGTGAGATCTTCTGCTAATCCAAAAATAAATGCCGGCAAACCGGATATTAACATAGTGGTTAATAATTCTTTTATTTCACCTTGCGACTGACTCCACGCAAAAATAAGGCATACCATAATCGGAAGTCCACCAACTCTTGGCGTGGGAGAAATATGGAGCTTTTGTACTCCATCAGTAAAATCAAGCGTATGATGCCCATGCCAATGTTTAGTAGACACTAATCCAAGGCAGAGTAATAGACAGGAAGAAAAGGCTAATGCAGCAGGAGTAGCGATGGTTTGAGTAATGTCTAACAAGTCACTAAATGTGCTCATGGGCTCACACAACGGTCAACACAGTATTTTAAACGGGTAAAAACTAATCAACCTACTGAAGCCCGTTCATCGTAACATATCGATACCCAATAAATCATGGCAATTAACGATGATCAATATATTTGCTACCTATGCAGCCCTGGGGGCTTTTGCCGGAGTGTTAGCAGGTCTGCTTGGCGTCGGGGGTGGTTTGGTAATTGTTCCGGTACTGGTATGGCTATTTCAGGAACAAGGTATCAGTCAAGCTTTGCAGATGCACTTGGCCATTGGTACCTCCCTGGCCACCATAGTCGCCACCTCTTTGTCCTCGATACGGGCCCATCACCGCCGGGGGGCGGTATTGTGGCCGGTAGTGAAGCAGTTGGTCCCTGGAATTTTGCTTGGTACTTGGATCGGTGCTCAGGTTGTTCATTGGCTACCTGCTGCCACGTTGCACCTACTGTTCGGCTGCTTTGAACTGTTGGTCGCGGCTCAACTCGCGTTGGAGCTTAGCGCTGCTCCCCATCGGCAACTACCCAACTGGCCGGGCATGATTGGGGCAGGAACAGTGATAGGGTACGTTTCTGCGTTAGTGGGTATTGGTGGTGGGGTGTTAACTGTTCCCTTTCTCACTTGGTCCAATATTCCGATGCGTCAAGCCGTGGCCACTTCTGCTGCTTGTGGTTTTCCCATCGCTCTTGCCGGTAGTTTAGCTTTTACCTTTACTGGTTGGTCGGTTACCGATCTACCAGCAGGTAGTTGGGGCTATGTGTACAGTCCCGCGTTGTTAGGGGTGGCTGGTGCCAGTGTCCTAACAGCTCCCCTGGGAGCATGGTTGGCCCACAATCTACCAAGCCAGTTGTTGAAACGCTTTTTTTCCTTGTTCCTCGTGGTATTAGGAATACGTATGCTGCTTACTTAAGCCGGGGAGGGGTATCCCCGTACCAACATTAGGAAACCAATACTGATGAAAATCCACTTTGATATTGACGCCAGTCCCCAGGAATTGCGCCACTTCTTTGGGTTGCCAGATGTGCAACCGATCCAGGAGGAAATGATGGCCCATCTACGGGACAGAATGTTGGCAGGAATAGACGGTTTTGATCCTATGGCACTATTGAAACCTACCCTTCCTGCCCATCTTCAGTCTTTAGAGGCTATGCAGCGTGCTTATTGGAAGGCTTTTACTGGGACGGATTTAGGGGGGGAACCTCGTAAAACAGACTAAGCTTTTCTGCCAACATATAGCCAAGGATGGCTATCAACAGCCACACTCTTACTCTAAATATAGGAAAAAATTCAATGAAAGCGACTACATTAGCCACTTTTTTTACTCTAAGCGTATTGACTCTTCCTGCTATTGCTACCCCGGAAACCTACATACTAGATAGCAATCACACTTTTCCTCGCTTTTCTTATAGCCACTTTGGCTATTCAACACAATTGTCCCGTTTTGACAAAACAACCGGTAGCGTAATTTTTGATCGAGATAATAAAACAGGAGTAGTAGACGTTACTATTGATACCAAATCAGTTAACACCGGCTCGGCTTTGTTTAATGAGCATATTCAGGGTGAGGATTTTCTTGATACTACAAAATATCCCACAGCAATATTTAAATCGACCAATGTGGAATTTGATGGCGATAAACCGGTAAGTGTTACAGGAGAACTCACTTTAAAAGGAATTACTCATTCTGTGATATTGACGATTACTTCTTTTCAAGCAATGCCCCATCCTATGGCAAAAAAAGAAGCTATTGGTGCCAATGCTTTTACTGTAGTAAAACGCTCAGATTTTAATGCTGGCAAATACGCTCCCTATGTGGGAGATGACGTTCGTATCGATATTGCTATTGAAGCTCTTAAAGAATAACCAATAAAAGAACTGATCTAGCGTGAATAGCTGGCTATTTTTTGCCGTCGCCTCGGCATTTTGTGCTGGATTAACCACCATTTTTGGCAAATTGGGAGTAATTGGACTAAATTCAAATCTGGCAACAGTTATTCGTACTGTAGTAATTTTAGGCATTACGGTGGGGATTGTTACTTGGCGGCGTGAATGGCAATGGCCCCTCATAATAGAGGGGCGGCCTTTGTTATTTTTACTTCTTTCTGGCGTAGCGACTGGGCTATCGTGGATGTTTTATTACCGAGCATTGCAAATGGCACCGGCCTCTTTGGTCGCCCCCATTGATAAACTCAGTGTTGTTTTTGCCATCATTCTGTCGCTGATTTTTCTTGGCGAACCCTTGACCTTACGACTGGTCCTGGGGGCTGTTTTAATCTTTGCCGGTGTACTGGTGTTAGCTTGGCCGATTGCGTGAT
>CAWUNB010000191.1:0-4474 GCA_963923745.1 uncultured Thiotrichales bacterium | reverse complement strand
TCGTGGGCTCGGAGATGTGTATAAGAGACAGGCGTCAGGTTGGAGTTGGCTAACGTGGTTCATTAGCACCAACCCGTTGGGTAAAGTCCGGCCATCTACGGCAGTAATGATGTCTCCCGGTATTATCCCGGCTCGTTCTGCTGGCCCTCTTCGAGCGACTCCTGCGACAACTGCGCCGCTGGCGCTAGCCAACCCGAAAGATTCGGCCAAGGCTGGGGTTATGTCCTGCAACTCCACGCCAAGCCAGCCTCGAATGACCCGGCCTTTTTCGATGATTTGGCGCATAACCCCCTTAGCCAAGTCCACTGGTATGGCAAACCCAATTCCCTGGGAGCCTCCGGAGCGAGAGTAGATGGCAGTATTGATGCCTACTAACTGGCCCACGGCGTTAATAAGCGCCCCTCCTGAATTTCCCGGGTTAATAGCTGCATCTGTCTGGATGAAATCCTCAATGCTGTTGATACCCAATTGGCTACGTCCAAGAGCGCTGACAATACCTTGGGTAACGGTCTGACCGACGCCATAGGGATTGCCGATAGCCAGTACCACATCCCCCACCCGCATCCCGTCAGAGCGGCCAAGGATAATGGCGGTAACGTCTGGTAACGAGAGCTGGAGGATGGCCAAATCAGTGTCTGGATCGGTCCCCACCAACGTAGCGGTGGTGGTACGGCCATCGGCTAAGGCAACACGAATTTCCTCTGCTTCCGCAATAACGTGATTATTAGTAAGGATATAACCTTGCGGACTGACGATGACACCGGAGCCTAAACTGGTTTCCAATCGCTTACGAGGTATCCCTCCTAAGCGCTCACCGAAGAACCGTTGGAACAAGGGATCGTCTAACAGGGGGTTTATCCGCTGAGTCACTACCTTGCTGCTGTAGACATTGACCACAGCGGGGGCCGCTGTTTCCACTGCTGTGGCGTAGGAGACTGGCCCAGTACCTGGAAGGGGAGGAGAGGTTGCTGGGGGGCGATCGGCTTCTCGCCACTCCACCACTGGCCGTTCTGGTTCCAACCAGCTAGGACGTACTAACAACAGGAAAAGAGCGATGACTAACCCCAGGGCGACGGCTTGGGCGAGAAAGTGGTAGTGCTTGTTCATTGCGTTAGTGACATCTTGCTAGATAGATGGGAGGTGGTACTTATGAAGTTAGCAGAGATAGCTTATATTGTGGGGGTTTGTGGTGTTTGGGATAGCCTGTTTTGCTACAAATGAATTATCATTTTTTGCCGCATTAAACCTAGGTTTTTGCTGTTATTTTCGCGGGAGACCCCTTTGATGAGCACAGGCGTAGACAAAGGCCGGCGTCGCTTCCTACTCACAGCCACCTCGGCGGTGGGTGCGGTGGGGGCGGCCTATGCGCTGGTTCCGTTCGTGTCATCCATGCAGCCCAGCGCTAGAGCCCAAGCAGCTGGAGCACCAGTGGAGACCGACGTCAGCAAGTTGGAACCCGGTCAGATTATGACCGTGGAGTGGCGCGGTAAGCCCGTGTGGATCGTGCGACGCACCCCCGAGGCGTTAGCTAACCTCAAGGTGGTGGAGGCCGATTTACGGGATCCGGCTTCCAAGGATGCCGAGCAGCAGCCCGGCTACACCACCAACGGCCATCGTTCGATTAAGCCGGATTATCTGGTAGTGGTGGGTATCTGTACCCACTTGGGCTGTTCTCCTACCTACCGTCCAGAGTTAGGTCCGGCGGACTTGGGACCGGCTTGGAAGGGTGGGTTCTTCTGTCCCTGTCACGGCTCTCGCTTCGATTTGGCGGGTCGGGTCTATCAGGGGGTTCCGGCACCGAAGAATTTGGTGGTACCGCCCCATTATTACCTGAGTGATACCCGTATCCTCATCGGGTTGGATCCCGCCGATGCAGCAGGTAAACGTGCCAGCGCCGGTCAGTCGACTACTGAAGGAGTTGCGTAATGGCCAGTGGTCCCATCGAAAAATACCAAACTGGTCTGCTAGGCTGGTTTGATAAGCGTTTCCCTCTGTCCGGGTTGTGGGAAGGCCACATGGCCCGCTACTACGCCCCGAAAAATTTTAATTTCTGGTACTTTTTCGGGTCCCTTGCCCTGCTGGTGTTGGTTCTCCAGATCGTTACCGGCATCTTCCTGACTATGAACTACAAACCGGACGCTGGGCTCGCCTTCGCGTCTGTTGAGTACATCATGCGGGATGTGAACTGGGGTTGGTTGATTCGCTACCTCCATTCCACTGGCGCTTCAGCTTTCTTTGTCGTGGTCTACCTCCACATGTTCCGGGGACTGATGTACGGTTCCTATCGGGAACCCCGTGAGCTGATCTGGATCTTTGGTATGGTGGTTTATGTCGCCCTGATGGCTGAGGCGTTCATGGGCTACCTGCTGCCCTGGGGACAAATGTCCTACTGGGGTGCCCAGGTGATCATCTCCCTGTTTGGTGCTATTCCCGGCGTTGGTGAAGATCTGGCTCTGTGGATTCGTGGTGATTACGTCGTAGCCGATGCCACGCTGAATCGCTTCTTTGCGTTCCATGTCATCGCCGTGCCGGTGGTGTTACTGGCCCTGGTTTTCCTCCACATCGTAGCTCTCCACGAAGTGGGGTCTAACAATCCAGACGGCGTTGAGATCAAGAAGCACAAAGATGATAAAGGTATTCCCCTAGACGGCGTACCTTTCCATCCCTACTACAGCGTTAAGGATATCGTGGGCGTAGGCGGCTTCCTGTTGGTGTTCTCTGCGGTAGTATTTTTTGCGCCAGAAATGGGTGGTTGGTTCTTAGAACGGGATAACTTCATCCCAGCCGATCCCATGAAGACCCCAGTGCACATCGTTCCCCTGTGGTACTTCACTCCCTTCTACGCCATCCTGCGGGCAGTACCCGATAAGTTCCTCGGGGTAATGGCCATGGGTGCTGCCATCGTAATGTTGTTCCTCTTGCCCTGGCTGGATCGGAGTAAAGTAAAGTCTATTCGCTACAAAGGGGTAATCTCCAAGGTAGCCTTGGCGGTATTTGTCGTGAGTTTTGTTTCCTTGGGTTGGTTAGGCACTCAGCCTGCCACACCGTTACTCACCAACTTCGCTCGGCTATTTGCGGTGTTGTACTTTGCGTTCTTCCTGTTAATGCCGATCTACTCCAAGATCGACAAGACTAAGCCAGTTCCGGAGAGGGTGACCTGATCATGAGAAAGATCATCTTTGCAATGGCTTGCATGGTGCTGCCGGGCTGGGTCATGGCTTCGGGTGGCGAAGCCCATCTGATGTCGGTGGACATTGACCTGGCGAATCAGGCGTCTTTGCAGAAGGGCGCAAAAACCTTCGTTAACTACTGTCTTAACTGCCATTCTGCCTCTTTCATGCGTTATAGCCGCATGGCCAAGGATCTGGGGCTGTCAGAGGAAGAAGTCCAGCAGAACATGCTGTTTACTGGTGCTAAAATCGGTGAACCCATGACCATTGCTATGCCCAAGGAACAGGCTAAAAAGTGGTTCGGGGTAGTGCCTCCCGATTTATCCGTCATCGCCCGGGCTCGGGGCGTGGACTGGGTATATACCTACCTGAAGTCGTTCTATGCTGATCCAGCCCGTCCTTTTGGGGTGAATAACTTGGTGTTCAAGGATGTGGGCATGCCCCATGTCCTCGGCGAACTTCAAGGTATCCCCCAGGCTGTCTATGGAGAGAGCCATGAAGAAGGGGCTCACGGCAAGAAGATCGTGGTGGGATCTAAGCCTGGCACTCCTGGCAAGCAAACGGAAGCCGAGTATGACCAAACGGTACGAGACCTGGTGAACTTCATTGCCTATATGGGCGAGCCAGCCAAGCTGGAACGCCAGAAGTTAGGAGTGAAGGTGCTGTTGTTCCTACTGTTCTTCACCGTCTTAGCTTACTTGCTGAAGAAAGAGTATTGGAAAGACGTTCACTAGACGTCTACTGATGGCGCTTCCTGGGTCCACTGGCTTGCTGAGTGGACCCAGGGGTTGTCCCCGCTAGCACCACCGACCAACAGACAGCAGGCCGATGACTTCTAGCCGCCCCTACCTCATCCGCGCACTCTATGAATGGGTCGTGGATAACGGTTTTACCCCCTACATCCTAGTAGATGCCACACACCGGGATTGCAATGTCCCTCCCCAGCATGTTCAGGATGGGCGAATCGTGCTTAACATCAGCCCCACCGCCGTTCAGGGACTATTGTTGGGGAACGATTGGGTGGAATTTAGCGCCCGTTTCTCCGGTCGCCCTACAGGTGTCCATCTACCAGTGCGGGCAGTTCTAGCTATCTATGCCAAGGAAAATGGCCAAGGTATGAGTTTCCCTGCAGAAGCAGAGGAAGAGGAAGCCACGCCTCCTCCTCCGGAACCTTCGACTCCACCCCCAGTGCGATCCGGGCGCCCGCACCTGAAAGTGGTCAAATAACCCAGGGTTTGGTATCCCCGTCAGCGTGGTGCTGTCTCTTATACACATCTGACGCTGCCGACGATACTCCTTGTGTA
>CAWUNB010000190.1:0-4559 GCA_963923745.1 uncultured Thiotrichales bacterium | reverse complement strand
CCTGCCCTAGCCCGTCTGCTCGGTAGTCCTCTCCAAGATCTGCAACATCTAGTGGAAGGACGGAAAGATAAAGGTTTTATTTACTTGGCCCGCCGAGTTCACCCGGATTTGGCCAAAGCTGTGATGAATTTGGGGCTGAAAAGCGTTTCTCTGCAACGGGAATACCGGCGCTTTTACCCTAGTGGTGAAGTAACCAGCCATATTTTAGGTTTTACTGACATTGATGACGTGGGTCGAGAGGGACTGGAGCGAGGATTTGACAAAACGCTGCGGGGTACCCCTGGAGCGCGGCGAGTATTAATGGACCGGCCTCGTCACATCATTGATACCGTAGAAATTGTGTCCCAACCCCGTCCCGGGACAGGAATACGGTTATCCATTGATCGGCGTATTCAATATTTGGCTTACCGCGCCCTGCAGGAGCAAGTGGAGAAATTTCGTGCCAAGGGAGGCACCGCAGTGGTGTTGGATACCCGTAGCGGCGAAGTGTTGGCCCTGGTCAGTCAGCCCAGTTTTAATCCCAACGCCTCAGCTCGGGATCCCAAACGCTATCGCAACCGTGCGGTAGTAGACGTGTTTGAGCCTGGCTCCACTATGAAGGTTTTCACTGTGGCAGCGGCGCTAGAGAGTGGTAAATACAAACCAGAAACTCCAGTAGATACCCGCCCCGGTAGCTACACCTTAGGAACCAAGACCATCAAAGACGTGCATCCCTGTGGTCTGATCGATGTGGCACGGGTGATTCAAAAATCCAGTAATGTAGGGGCAACCAAGATTGCCCTCTCCCTCTCAGCAGAGCGGCTATGGAGTGTATTTTCCCGGGTGGGCTTTGGTCATCTCACGGGGAGTGGCTTTCCCGGTGAAGTAGGGGGCTTCATGAGCAACTACAAACAGTGGAAAGAAATTGAACAAGCCACCATGTCCTATGGCTATGGGATTTCCGTGACTACGTTGCAATTAGCCCGTGCCTACTCCGTATTTGCTGAAGGGGTAGTCCATCCGGTCACTTTCCTTGCTCAAGATACTCCGCCCCCTGGCGAACGGGTGCTGGATCCGAAAATCGCCTCCCAGATGCGTTCCATCATGGAATTAGTCGTGGGACCGGGGGGAACAGCGACTAAAGCCCGCATTCCCGGTTATCGCGTCGGCGGCAAAACCGGTACGGCTATTAAGGCTGGGGCTGGAGGTTACCAAGAAAAACGTTATCTCTCCCTGTTTGCAGCCTTAGTTCCAGTCACCAATCCCCGTTTGGCGATGGCCATTGTTATCGATGAAGCCCAGGGGGCTTACTACGGTGGTGAAGTGGCTGCACCGGTCTTTTCTACCGTGATGGGGGGCGCGTTGCGTTTGCTGGACGTGGCCCCCGACGATTTACCCTCTTTAGGTAAGCAGGTCATGGCCCTCAACGACGAACGGGAGGATCCGTGACCCTAGGGCAACTGCTGGCGGGTTGGGTAAGCGTTCCTGCTGCGTTAGATCGGCCTATTACCGGGCTGGCTCTGGATAGTCGGCGGGTGGTCGCGGGAGATCTATTCTTCGCTCTGGCCGGTAGCCAAACCCATGGCCAGATCTACCTAGCCCAAGCCCTGGCCCAAGGTGCTGCTGCTGTGTTGGTGGAGGGGGAAGAGCCGACGGCTTACCCACCTGAGCAACCGATCCTGATCGTCCCCCATTTAACCGGTTTGGTGGGTCTTATTGCCGCCCGTTTTTATCAAGATCCGGCCCGGGATATGACCTTAATCGGGGTAACGGGCACCAACGGCAAAACGTCGATTACTCACCTACTGGCCCAAGTACTACAAGAACCGGAAAGGCCCTGTGGCGTGCTGGGTACCCTGGGCTATGGCCGCTATGGTCAGCTCACGCCCGCCAGTCATACCACGCCGGACCCTATTACCCTGCAACGCCAGTTAGCGGCGCTACGGGATCAACAGGCCCCGTGGGTGGCCATGGAAGTATCCTCCCATGCCCTGGATCAACAGCGGGTAGCGGGGATCGGTTTTAAAGTAGCGGTATTTACTAATCTGACGCGGGATCATCTGGACTATCACGGCGACATGGAACGCTATGGAGCGGCTAAACGTCGGCTGTTCCACCGCCCAGGTTTAGAGTACGCCGTCATCAATAGCGACGACCCTTGGGGCCGGACTTTGCTCCAACAGCTACCCGCTGGGGTGACGGGTATCGGCTACGGTTTCCAGACTGGCCAACCGGAACCGGCTCCTTTTCCCCAAGTGGTGGGGAGTGAGTTAGCGCTGGCCCCCGCAGGCTTGCGCTTGTGGGTCACCAGCCCCTGGGGCAGCGGTTGGTTGCAAAGCCCGTTGGTTGGTCGCTTTAACGCCGCCAACCTCCTGGCGGTAGTGGCTACCCTGGGGGTTCTGGGCTGGCCTCTGCCAGACATCCTGAATCGTCTTGGGTCAGCCCAACCGGTACCTGGGCGGATGGAAGTGGTCCCTGGCGGACCGCCGCTGGTCGTCGTGGACTATGCCCACACTCCCGATGCCTTGGAACAGGCTCTGACGACGCTGCGGGAACATACCTCCGGTCAGCTGTGGTGTGTTTTTGGCTGCGGCGGTGAGCGGGACCAGGGGAAACGGCCCGTGATGGGGGCGGTCGCCCAGCGGTTGGCCGATCAGATCATCGTGACCGATGACAATCCCCGCCACGAAGATCCCGCCGCCATTCGTCAGGCGATTTTAGCGGCCATCACCTCTGGCCATGCCCAAGAAATAGCGGATCGAGCCCAGGCCATTAGGCAGGCCCTAACAACGGCCCAGCCAGCAGACGCTGTGCTTATCGCCGGTAAAGGTCACGAGGATTATCAACAAATAGGCGACCAGCGCTTTCCCTTCCGGGATCGGCTGGTAGTGGAGCACACCTTGGCAAGTTTGACGGAGCGCGGGAATGGCTGAAGGCGTTCGTTTCACCCTGGGAGAATTGGCGCAAATCACCCAGGGCACCGGGGATGGGGCGTCGTCCCCTATTTTGTTCCACGGGGTCAGCACCGATACCCGTCAGCTCAGCCCTGGGGCGTTGTTCATCGCCATTCCCGGCGAGCGTTACGACGGCCATGATTACCTGGCCACGGCTCGCGCCGCTGGCGCAGTCGGTGCCTTGGTCTCCCGCCCGGTTGCCGACCCTCTCCCGCAAGTGGTGGTTCCCCACACTCGACGCGCCCTCGGCCAATTGGCCACCGCGTGGCGTCAGCGCTTCACCGGACCGGTGGTAGCCATTACCGGTAGCAACGGTAAGACTACGGTGAAGGAAATGGTCCGGGCCATTTTGAGCCAACAGGGGCCGACTCTAGCGACCCTGGGGAATCTGAATAATGACATTGGCTTGCCTCTGACCTTATTGCGTTTAGATCCGGCCCAGCATCGCTACGCCGTGGTGGAGCTGGGAGCCAATCATCCCGGCGAAATCGCCGAATTGGTGGCGATGGCCCGTCCCACCGTGGCCTTGGTGAATAACGCCGGTCCAGCCCATCTGGAAGGATTTGGCTCGGTGGCCGGAGTGGCCCAGGCCAAAGGGGAGATCTACGGCGGACTCCTTCCCGGCGGGACGGCCATCATCAATGGCGACGATGACTACGCTGAGGTATGGCGTCGCTTAGCCGTTGGTCATCCCACCCTGGATTTTAGTTTGGAGCGACCGGCGGCGGTGCAGGGTACCCTGGTGGAAACGTTAGCCAACGCCAGCCGTCTGGCTATCACCACCCCCTCGGGAGCGGTCACTCTGCGCGTGCCCTTACCGGGACGCCACAACGCCCGCAATGCCTTGGCGGCTACCGCCGCTGCGTTGGCGGTGGGAATCGATTTAGCGGTGATAGCTACGGCTATCGAAAACGTCGGCAGTGTCGCTGGGCGACTCCGCCCCGGCCTGGGTCTGGCTGGATCGGCTGTCATTGATGACACCTACAACGCCAACCCGGCGTCGTTTCAAGCGGCCATGGAGGTATTGGCTGGACTACCGGGCACTCGGCTGTTGGTTTTGGGCGATATGGCCGAATTGGGTCCGCACGCCCTAGCCCTCCATGAAGGGGTGGGACGGCAGGCTCGGGCTTTGGGAATCGATGGCGTGTGGGGCTGTGGTCCCTTATCAAAAGCCGCCGTAACGGCTTTTGGTCACGGTGGACACCACTATGACTCCTTGGAAACGCTAATGGCTGAGTTGCTGGGACAATTAGCGGTAGGGGTTACGGTATTAGTAAAAGGCTCCCGCAGTGCGGGAATGGAACGAGTGGTGCGGGCTTTGACGCCATCCGGGGAAACGCTAGCGCGTTCTTCTTAAACTTTTTCAATTAACTTTAAATACTACGGGGCATTAGAAAATATATGTTGTTGCCGTTGACTGAATATCTCGCACGCTGGTTTAGCGCCTTTCACGTTTTCCAATATTTGACCCTGCGGGCCATTTTGGGAGCGTTGACGGCGTTGGTTATTTCCTTCCTAATTGGACCGGAAATGATTCGCCGATTATCTTTTCATCAAATTGGCCAAAATGTCCGTAATGATGGCCCCCAATCCCATTTATCCAAAGCCGGCACGCCCACCATGGGT